>JBGCDY010001158.1:0-6472 GCA_045105835.1 Chitinophagales bacterium | reverse complement strand
CCTTACGACCAATACCTCCACCGTTTTGCAGCCCACTTCCAACAAGTCGATATGGAGAGCAATGGCAAAACCATTGACCGCAGCGGCGAACGAGTGGATTACCAAACTGGACAAATCCTTTGGGGCGAACCTGGCACCAATGGACAACATGCTTTTTACCAATTGATTCACCAAGGCTCGAAGTTAATTCCTTGTGATTTTATCGCTCCTGCTCAAAGTCACAATCCAGAAGGCGACCACCACGAAAAGTTGCTTTCCAACTTCTTTGCACAGACCGAAGCCTTGATGTGTGGTAAAAACGAAGAAGAAGTAATTGCAGAATTGAAGGCAGCAGGTAAGTCTGGCTCCGAAATCAAAGAACTGACTCCTTACAAAGTTTTTGAAGGCAATCACCCCACCAACTCCATTTTAATCAAAAAAATCACTCCCAAAAATTTGGGCAGTTTGATTGCGCTTTACGAACACAAAATTTTTGTGCAAGGTGTTGTTTACAATGTCTTTAGTTTTGACCAATGGGGTGTAGAATTGGGTAAAAAATTGGCGAAGAAAATTTTGGATGAATTGAAATCCAATCAAACAATTAGCAAGCATGATTCTTCAACAAATGGTTTGATCAATACTTATTTGAAGTGGAAGTAAATAACCTATAGAGCAGTTGTGTTTTGACTCTTGTTTTGAAGAAAAAGACAACTGCTAATTACCTTTTTTTCTGCAAGTGGATATAAACAGTAGTAAATAGAGAGTAGTGAAAATTTTCAGTATAGGGCAAAACGTTTAATTAATTCAGAGCTTAAACCTTATAGGTTTTTCTTCATGTATTTTCTCTGGATAATCTAAATTGTATGAATTCACAAAATCAAACCTATAAGGTTTTATTCACAAAAATTACTTTTGTCCTGTACTGAAAATTATTTGAAGATACCAAATGAGCTTACATTTCTCCTTTGAAGAAAACGAATGAAGTCTATACAAATAGCTCTTATTGCAGCTCATTTTTCACTTTATAGTTTATTTACTTATTTCCTATATTCATTTATTTTCACTTGATTGTGAATAGTTATTTAGTTTTCAGAAAAAGGAAATAAAAATTGTGATTGCATACTAAAACCCTTATACTTGTTCTATCTTTCCCTAACACTTATCCTTCAAACATCCTATAAAATATGAAACAAGGTTCCGTTTTTTCTCTTCTAAACATATCCACCTTCAACACTTTCCTTCCATCTCTTTTGTCACGATTCTTCAATATAGCACTTTGGGTCTTGTTGATGGGTTCTATAAGCAGCCAATATACAATGGCTCAGACACTTGTTGATGAAGGAAGCTACGACCTCCAATTTGAGGAATTTGTGGCGGGTTGTGGTTCAGGTACGAATGACTACTGTCTGCAATTACAAATCAAATCGGCTTCGGATGCAGAAGCTTTTGCAATCGGTTCTTACACCTTTTACTTTACCTTCAACAACGATGCAATCAACAATCCAACCTATCAAAGCCTCAATTTTGGCAGTAACGGTACGTGTGCAGGAGGAAATGCCGCCTATATGGAATCGGCCTTTTTTGCGGATGTATTCACGGGCGAAGCCAATGTAACCACCATCATGGAACTCCCCAATCAAGGCTGTCCTTTGGTTAGTAGCAGTTGGCAAAATATTGGTTTGGTGTGTTTTGAAGTGATTGACGAAACTGAAAACACAGAATTGGCATTTGGTACAGATTTTACGGAAGTCAACAAAAACGACGATACACCTCGACACAATCAAGGTACTTTCGGCGAATTGAATGTACTTCCTGTCGTCACCAATGTTCCCGCAAACGTAGAACTTTCCCCTGAAGCCCCTTCAATGGCTTCGCTTTGTTCGGATGAAGCATACAGCCTCATTGCAGATGTGAGCACCCTAAGTTTTGGGCCGCAAGTGGGCGATAATCCTGTGGTGGGATGGAGTGTGAGCACAACCAATCCTGGTAATGCTTCTCCTTTGTTGGCAGAGGGATATACCGAAATCATCATTGCAGGAGATGCTGTCACAACTGCCGCAGTGATTACTGGTACTAATGATGGTTTAGATCCTTACGAGTTGGGAGTCACTACACTGTGGTTTTCTCCAATTACCTTCATCAACTTCGATGAGGCTTCCGAAATACTCACAATTGACTTTGCCTGTTTTGACTGGGGCGAAGCCGTACAAATCGACTTTTTGGCGGATGGTTCAGAAGGTTGTCCTTCTAGTTGTACTGCCAATGTGGATCTCAGTGACCAAATCGGACAAGACATTGGAATCTGTTCAGACGAAAGCGTAACGCTTTTGGCAGATGTAAATACCTTGGATTTTGGAGAAGATGTAGGCGACAATCCATTGATAGGATGGGCTGTTTTTTCAGACCTACCTGATGGCAACAATCCTTTTGAAGATCCAAACTACACAGGCAGTATCGTTGCAGGAAATGCCACCACAACGGGTATCACCATCAACGGTACAAACGATGGCTTTGATCCTTATGGCTTCAGTCTCAATACACTTAGTTTTGTGCCAATTACCTTTATCAACTATGATCCTGATGCTAATCCAGCTTTGTCTTTGGATTCCAACTGTTTTGATTGGGGACAATCAGTAACGGTTAGTTTTTATGCAGATGGTTTTGGGGACTGCCCCTTGCCTTGTGATGCCAATGTAGAGATGGCTGATGGAGTGGCTTTGGTAGAAACTTTGTGTGTAGATGAAACGCATGAGCTTCGAGTCAATACTGCGACTCTGGATTTTGGAGTAGATGAGGGTGACAATCCAAAAGTTGGTTGGGCGATTTCGACAGCAGATCCTGGTGAAGAATCTCCTTTCGGACAAGACGGATTTTCGGGTGCTGCCATTCCTGGTGGCAGTGGTGCCGACAATGCCATTACCGTCACAGGTACTACAGACGGACTGGATCCTTACGGTTTGGGAGTAGCTACGATTTGGCTCACACCTGTCACTTTTACCGATTATGATGCAATGAACAATGATTTCACCTTGGACGATGACTGTTTTGACTGGGGCGAAAATGTCAGAATAACTTTTGTAGCAGAAGGTGAAGGTGACTGCAATCCATTGCCTCAATGCCCTACGACTGCAAGTGATTTTTCTGCAAACGAAAGCCTTTGTGATGGCGGTACACCAACTGTTCCAAGCGATGAAACCATTCTCAACAGTTTGGACGATGCAAGCAATGCGGTCATCAACTGGTCTATTGACCCAACCTTGCCTTTGGCTTACAGTGGAGATGGTTGTGAAGTACAAACCGTTGAATTTACGCTGACCATTACTTGTAGCGAAGACGAAACGGTGAGCATTGAAGCGGGAACATTCAGCATCAGCCTCTACCCTACTCCACAAGCTCCAACGGTGGTTTTCAGCAATGCAGAAATTTGCAGCTATACGGTTCTTCCCAATTGTCCAAATGATGTAGTTTCTCCTACGGAAGTAAGCGACCAGGCACCAGGTTCTATGGGCATTACCCAAGATTTTACGGTGTCTAATGGAGGCTGCTCAGCTCTTTCTTTTGAAGGTATTGTAGTGCCTGATTGTCCAGAAATTGCTCCTCAATGTCCCAAAACCGTAGATGATTTTAGTGGTTCAGAAAGCCTTTGTGATGTAGGCATTCCAAATGTTCCGACAGATGAAGCTATTTTGGCGAGTATGGATGATTCGATGAATGCGGTTATTGAGTGGTCCATTGACCCAAGTATAGCCGCTGTTTATGAAGGCGATGGCTGCAATGCTCAACAGATTGATTATGTATTGACGATTCGATGTTCGGATGATGCCAATGTGGTTTTGAATGGTGGCACGCATACCGTCACATTGTATCCAAGTCCACAAGCTCCAACGGTAAACATCATTTCGGTATCAGAGGTTTGTAGCTATGAGTTGATTCCAAATTGTGAAAACGATGTCTTAGATCCGCCTACTATCGAAAGTCAAGCTGCGGGTTCTGGCGAACTGATTCAAATCATCAAAGTAACCAATGATGGATGTGATGGCTTGAATTTCTTCGATGTTTCTGTTCCAGCTTGTCCCTCGATTTGCCCTACCAGTGCGGGCAGCTTTACGACCAATGAAAATCTTTGTGAAGGTGAAAATCCGACTGTTCCGAGTGACGAAACCATTTTGGCAAGTGTAGATCTTCCTGAAGGCGCAACGATTCGTTGGTCACAAGACCCAACCGAGCCTTTACTGTACGATGGTGATGGCTGCAATCCTCAAGCCATTATTTTTAGTCTGACTATTGGTTGTCAAGTAGATGGAAGTATCCAGATACCTGCGGGAACGCACATTGTAAACCTTTACCCAAGCCCACAAGCTCCCACTATAACGCTTGTGGATAATGTGGATGGCGTTTGTTCTTATGCGCTTGTACCAAATTGTGAAAACGATGTGGTGACTCCTTCTACCATTGAAGATTTGCCTGCGGGAACAATGGGAATGACTCTTGCTTTCGATGTCTCCAATGAAGGTTGTGGAGAGACTTCCTTCCCTGCCATTGAAGTCCCAGACTGTTTGATTAACGATATTGATTTGATTAATTTCCCGAATCAACTGCAAATGGAGGTTTCGCCTAATTTCTTGCAAATTGGAGCCACAAGCCTTATTGAAGTCTATCTTCCTAAGAGCAGTCACACTGTTTTAGAAGTATTGAATATCAGTGGTCAAAGAATCGCTGTTTTGCAGCAGGGTTCACTGCAAAGTGATGTCCATAGTTTTGAATGGAATGTGGAAGTGCTTTCGAGTGGATTGTATTTTGTGCATTTGCAGACAGAATACGGGCACGAGGTAAGAAAAGTTGTGATTGAATAAATCAGAAAGCAGAAAAAAAAATCAATTTGTAATACATAAAAAAATCAGCATAAAAAAAGTGCAAATCCAGTTTTGGGTTTGCACTTTTTTATTGACTCTTTGGCAAAATCTGCAAAAGGAGACTACAGTAGTTTATTGTCTAAAAACAACCGCAATTTCTAATAAAATCAATCCCTTACAAAACAAAAAATATATTCTTTATACGTTTTACTTTTTATTAAGAACCTTTTTATAAAGAAGACGTATAATAAATTCACCTTAAAAATTGCTGAATAATAAGCAAAGTTTTGAGAATTGCTCACTACTTTTTTTCAAAAAAAATAGTGAGCAAAAAACAATTAATAATCTATAATGTCATTTAAAAAGAGGTAAAACTCTGATGCTTTTTTTTAACAAATAATCATATTTAACCGATGGAAAACATTAAAAAAAGTATGCGTTATAGCGACGCAGAATTAGCAGAATTTAAAGCAATCATTGATGCTAAAATTGCTCAAGCAAGGGAAGAATTTACATATGCAAAAGAACAATTAATTGAACTCAATGAAGAGGGTGAACATTCAAAATTAGGAGATTTTGAGAGTGGATCTACACACAGTGAAAGAGAATATTTGGGGCAAATTATGGAAAGACAGCAAAAGTTTATCCGAAGTTTAGAGTTTGCATTGATGCGAATTTCCAACAAAACCTATGGTGTCTGTAGAGTTACAGGAGAATTAATTGATAAAAGACGATTGAAGTTGGTGCCTCATACCACTTTGAGTGTAAAAGCTAAAAATGTATAGCCCCAAATTCAGGATACAAGTCGAAGATTCTTTGATTTAGAGCAAATTAAAAACCTAAAAAATAAAATGACTTTTATCAACCACGCATAGTTTCCAAGTCATCTTGGTTTTTTGCAAGGATGGTATAAGTCATTTTCAGCTTTTTGATTTCGTCAGGGAGGCTGGCATCGGGGCTAATATTCAAACTGTTCAAGACATGAATCCAAGAAAGCAGCTCGGCAGTAGCAGGTTTTTTACGCAATTTTTTGGCTCGTAAATCTTCAAAATGCTCAATTGCAGTATCCAACATTTCATTTTGAAACTGTTCATTTAGAGCAACTCGACTATTCACAATTCGCTTCAAGAGGTCAGCATTTGGAAAAGGAATGTGGTAGAAGATGCAACGGCGAAGAAAAGCGTCTGGTAGGTTTTTTTCGGAATTACTGGTAATGATTACAATTGGGCGATTACCTTCCTTTGTTTGGTATTCCTTTCCAGTTTCTCGAATCCTAAACGCCATGTTTTCCAATTCGTTCAATACATCATTCGGAAAATCACGAGGAGCTTTGTCTATCTCATCAATCAACACAATAGAACGCATATCATGGGAATTGACAATGGCTTGCCCTAGTGCGTTGAGTTCAATATAATCACCTGTATTCACCTTATTTTTTTCCTTCAATTGAGCATCGTGAAAATGCCTAAGAGAATCGTAACGGTAAAATAAATCACGAGCTGTAGAAGTCGTTTTGGTATAAAACTTCAACAAAGAAATCCCCAATTGATGCGCTATACTGCTCGCCAACTGTGTTTTTCCCGTTCCTGGCTCACCTGTCAACAATAAAGGCTGTCCTGGTGCCAATGCTACATTGACTG
>JBGCDY010001157.1:0-5632 GCA_045105835.1 Chitinophagales bacterium | reverse complement strand
AGGGATTCCCCTTCCATTGTCTGCAATGCTTATCTCTACATAGTCATTGAAGTGCTTCAATTGCAGGTGAATGTAAGGCTTTTTCTCTCCTCTAAATTTGATGGCATTGGAGATAAGATTCAATAAGACTTGCATGATTTTGTCTTGGTCGGCAGTGATATAGAGTGTTTGTTCGGGCATTGCAGCTTTGAGTTCAATGCCTTTACTTACAGCCATTTGTTTGGTAGTCGTGATGGCATTTCTGATGACCTCTTGAAGGGATATTTCTTCGATGTGCCATTCCATTTTACCCATTTCCAAACGTTGAAAATCCAATACTTCGTTGATGAGTCGGGTTAGTCGTTCACTTTCTTTGACGATGATGCCCAAAAATTGCTGTCGCTTGGAGTCTTCAATATCCGCATTGTCATAGAGAATTTCGGAAAAAGCCTTGATGGAAGTGAGTGGTGTACGAAGTTCGTGGGTAACGGTTGAAATAAAATCGTCTTTGAGTTTGTCGAGTTCCTTCAATCGCTCATTTGCCGCCTTTAGTTCGGCGGTGACGGTCTGCAATTCATTTGACTTTTGTTCGATTTCTTTGCTTTGTAAAATCACTTGTTGGGTTTCGTCCAATATTTTCATGACTTCGCTTAGGCTAAAGATTTCTTCTTTCAAAACTGTGGAAATGACCACTTTTGCTGATGCACTGCCAATCGTACCCGCCAATATTTTTTCGATATAACCGACCATTTCAAAGCTTACTTCATCTGCATCTTTGTAGCTAATTTCATTTTGTTTGGCATATTCTTCTAAGATATTTTGTGTTCGTTGGTTCCCCAAAAAAGGGGTCAATAGCTGTTTGATTTCATAATAGTAGGCTTTTCCACGCCAGATATTGGTGCTGTTTTCGGGTTTATGGTATTTGAAAACATCCACAAAAGCAGAGGCTTGGCTCAATTCGGTGGCAGAGGGGAAGGTGAACAAAGAAATGCCAACATACAGTCCTGCATTGAAGAACAAACTCCAAAAGCAAGCATGGGTGATTTGATTCATTCCTTTGAGTCCGAATAGTTCGTATGGTTTCAGCAATTCTATTCCAAACAAACCTTCTGTAACCATATTGGAGGAAAAAAATCCTGCTTCTACCAATGTAGGAAAAGGAAGGGTGTAAGCCCAAACTACAAAGCCTGCCATTAAGCCCGTAATCGCACCAACTTTGGTGGCTCGTTTCCAAAACAATGCACCCAAAACGGCTGGGGCAAATTGGGTGACTCCTACAAAGGAAATCAAGCCTATTGAAACAAGAGAATATTGATAACCAATGATTTCAAAATAAATGTATGCCCAAACCATCACAAAAACGATACTTGCCCGCCTTACATAGAGGATGAATCGAGTGAAATAGCGTTTCTCTCTAAGGTTGATGGTAGAAGAATTGAGGAGAATGGGCATGACCAAATTGCTGCTCATCATATTGGAGAGCGCAACCGTAGCGACAATGACCATACTCGTTGCAGCGGATAAACCTCCTAAAAATACCATAATTGTTAATACCAACTGTTTTTCTGCCAAAGGCAAAGTCAACACAAAGGCATCTGCATCTACATTTCCGCCTTCAAAGTACATCAGTCCTCCAATGGCAATTGGCAATACAAAAATATTGATAAGCAATAGGTACAAGGGAAACATCCAAATGGCTCGTTCGATGTGTTTTTCGTCCACATTTTCTACTACTGCAACTTGAAATTGACGGGGTAGAAGAATGAAAGCACAAGCAGAAAGCAATATCATAACTGTCCAATCCCAATAGCTATTGTCACCATTGTTGTTCCATACAAAGAGGTCTTTGTAGGCTTGTGTTTGGGAAGCTTGTGCAAATAATTGAGTAGGATTGTCGTAGATAATGAAAGTGGTGAAAATTCCAATAGCTATGAATGCCAGTAATTTAAACACCGATTCAAAAGCAATTGCAGCCACCAAACCTTCATTTTGTTCGGTTGCGTCAATATTGCGAGTGCCAAAAATAATACTGAAAATCGCCAATATTACCGCCACAAAAAAAGCACTGTCTGCAATGTTGTTGAATTGATTTCCAAGCACAATGTCGAGGCTTGAACTGATAGCCTTCAATTGGAGGGAAATATAGGGAATGATGCTGACCACTGCAATGAGTGTCACGAGTCCTCCCAAAAATGCACTTTTGCCGTAACGTGCCGAAAGGAAATCTGCAATGGAGGTGATTCGTTGAATCTTGCTGATGCGCACTATTTTCCGCAAAATAATGTACCAAAGTGGAGCGGTCAAAACGGGACCTAAATAAACGGGTAAGAAACCTACTCCATCTGTTGCGGCTCGTCCCACGCTTCCATAAAACGTCCAAGCGGTACAATAAACGGCTAAGGATAGCGCATAGGTAATGGGATTATTGATGATGCTTTTGCCCATTGCTCGCCGCTTGTCACCATAGTAAGCGATGCTGAACAACAAAGCAAAATAACCTATCGAAATAAGAAGAATGAGCCAAATGGGAATCATACACTATCGCCGTTTTCTGTTTTCCATAATGATAAACAAAAAAACAATCATCAACACCCAAACGCCGAACAAATAAAAATATAGGGTGGGCATTCCTGCAATGAAACCTTGCTTGTCAAAGATGCTGATAAGCGGAAAGTTAATGAGCAAGAAGAACAGCACGAAAATGCCAAATAAACGGTATGCTTTGATGTGTTTCAAGTTGTTAACAGTTGATAATTAAAAAATCATAAGGTTGCAAATGTTCTTTTGTAGAGATGGGAATTAAACAAACTATTGTGTGAGAATTAAAAAATGTTTATTTTTGGATTAAGATTAGTTGAAATTTATGGCACGAAAGGACATTATTCATGAAGCAGTAAAAAACGCACTTATTAAAGATGGGTGGGAGATTAATTATGACCCATTATTTGTTGATATTGATGGAGGAACTAAAACATTAGAAATTGATTTAGGGGGTGAAAAAATAATCTTGGCAGCCAAAGGAATACAAGAAATCGCAGTTGAAATAAAATCATTTTCTTCTGGTTCTATTTTGAATGCTTTTCATACAGTACTTGGTCAATATTTAGATTACCAAGAGGCTCTACGAGAGGCTGATATGAAACGAATATTGTACATTGCTGTTGCAGAAGCAAGCTATTATGAAATTCAGAAGATAGCTTTTATTCAAAGAAGAATTACACAATTTAAACTTAAGTTAATCGTTACTGATATTGAAAAAGAAGTCGTTACAAAATGGATAGAATAGAGAAATATAAAGACATAATAAAAAATGAAATGACTTATAGAGCAGGCGCAAGAAGTGCTAACTCTGATGTGAAACGTCATTTAGTTATGAATGTTGACAGAACTGATTTTGTGGTGCTATCTTTTGGTTGGAAAGGCAAGTCTTTTCAGCATTATGTAACTTTTCATGTTCAAGTAAAAAATAACCAAGTTTGGATATACCAGAATAATACGGATGTAGATTTGGTCGAAGTTTTTGTCAAAAACGGTATTCCAAGAAAGGATATTGTCATTGGCTTCTTTACTGAATTTCAGCGTTCTTTGACGGAATATGCCGAAATTTGAAAAATTATTACCTTCTTTTCCAAATTACCTAATACCGATACTACTTCACAGTTATCAATCAGTTAACTTCTTTACCCCTCTCTTCAAAATTAAGAACCTTCTTCTGAGTCAACCCCCACAAAATCACCAAACAATACCCTCCAATGGCTACTGATATCCAGTATTGACCTGCCAAAAAAGGCTCGATATAGAAGCGTCCCAACATGGTGAGCAAACCAAAAATGGCGACAAAATAAATGGATTGTTTTCTATTGAGTTTCATGAGAAATGAGAAAATTTTAAGCTTTAATAAGAAAAGCATGGGCAAACAAATCCTCAATAATTGAAGTTTTTTTGTTTTACCCATGCTACAAATCATTACGGAACTATTTTAATCTTGAGTTGGTGATTGGTGACTGGTTATTAGTAACCTGACTAAGGTTATTTTTTGAGAAAATGGTTTGCTAACAAAATATTAACCAATTTCACTTATTACCAGTTACCAGTTACCAGTTACCAGTTACCAGTTACCAGTTACCAGTTACCAGTTACCAGTCACCAATCACCAATCACCAATCACCAAATCAATGTGCACGAGCAGTTCCAGCACCTCTTGGTACACGAATATTTTCGACCATATCTTGTACTTCTTGTGGTGGCGGGTCTGTCATTCGAGAAACGACCAAAGAGATAGCAGCATTGACCAACATGCCTACAAAACCAATTCCTTCAGGAGAAATGCCTAAGAACCAGTTGGCAGGAACATTTGACGCAGGGCTGATAAATTTGAAGTAAATGATGTAGGCAGTCGTAAATAACAAACCAACGACCATTCCCGAAACAGCTCCCTGCATGTTCATGCGTTTGTCAAAAATCCCCAGAATAATGGCAGGGAAAAAGGAGGAGGCTGCCAGACCGAAGGCAAAAGCCACTACTGCTGCCACAAAATCGGGAGGATTGATACCAAAATAACCTGCAATTATTACTGCCAAACCTGCTGCTGAACGAGCGGCAAGTAATTCTTGTTTTTCGGTCAAATCAGGTTTAAAAGATTGCTTCAATAAATCATGAGAAATCGAACTCGAAATCACCAGCAATAAACCCGCTGCCGTAGAAAGAGCTGCTGCCAAACCACCTGCTGCCACCAATGCAATGACCCATGCAGGTAAATTCGCAATTTCTGGATTCGCCAAAACCATGATGTCTCTATCCACCTTCAGTTCGTTCTTTTCTTTGTCTGCAAGATAGTTGATAATTCCATCACCATTTTTATCTTCAAAAACAATCAAGCCTGTTTTTTCCCAGTTCGATACCCAGGAAGGAACCTCTGAATAAGGTTTGTTGGAAACAGTTTCAATCATGTTGGTACGTGCAAAAGCTGCAACCGCAGGAGCAGTTGTATAAAGAATAGCGATGAACAACAAAGCATAACCTGCCGACAAACGGGCATCAGATACTTTGGGAACAGTGAAAAAACGAATGATTACGTGTGGCAAACCTGCTGTACCGACCATCAAAGCGGCAGTGATACAAAATACATCAATCATCGACTTACTCCCCTCGGTATAAGCATTGAAGCCCAGAGCCTGATTCAGTCCATCCAGTTTGTCCAATAAATAAGTACCGTCTTCAACCGGACACCAAAACCCAATTGAGGAATTGGATTGCCCGTCATTTGAATAGAAATAAAGATGGCAGGAACGAGGAAGGCAAAAATCAATACACAATATTGCGCTACCTGTGTGTAAGTAATCCCTTTCATCCCACCTACTACGGCGTAGAAAAACACGATTGCCATACCAATGACCACGCCCATTTCTACAGAAGTTTCCAAGAAACGAGAAAACACTACCCCAACGCCACGCATTTGACCAGCGACATAAGTAAATGATACAAAAATCGCACAAACAACTGCCACCAAACGAGCAGTTTGGGAATAATAACGATCTCCAATAAAATCAGGTACTGTAAATTTTCCAAATTTTCTTAAATATGGAGCCAATAACAAAGCTAACAAAACGTAACCGCCAGTCCAACCCATTAAATAAACTGAACCATCATAACC
>JBGCDY010001156.1:0-4251 GCA_045105835.1 Chitinophagales bacterium | reverse complement strand
ATCTTTGAGGGCTTGCGAATAGCGGAAAGTGTTGTTCGACATTTCCCGCACAAAACCCAATTCTTCACCATACAAACAATCGGGTAGGCTGTTGGTATCATACAATTGCCCTGTTTGAGCAATTTGGTAGAACTCCTCTACATTGTTGAATACCAAACCCAAAGGATTGGATGCGCCCCTAAAAATCATGTCGCTTTGTGTGCCAATCTTGATGGCAGCAGGAAAACTTGGAGGAGCGAGAAAGTAAGCAGGGTATTCTTGCTCCAAATAGCGACCTATCCAACCCGAATTGACAAATTCATTGTAGTCACTCGCCGAAGCCCAGATGTCTGTCGAGCGGAAATGTGAACGATTTTGGTTGGGATAACCCACACTGTGGGCAATTTTCATTTTGCCTGCATCCCACAGCTCACCTGCCGCACTCATAGAGGTTTTGGGAATGCCAAAATCACCATCTCCCAAAGAAATCATGTTTTCGCTGTCGTTTGGAATCGCAATGTTGGGGCGAAGACCTTGGTAGAGGGAATACTGACCAATCGGCACGACAATGTTTTGACCGTCAGAGCCTCCTTTGAAGCGCAGTAAAACCAATGCACGGTCTGTTTCGGCATCGTTGAGGGCTTTCATGAGTGGCGAAGGCCCAAATGCTTCAACTGGAAAATTGTTGAGCATCATACCACTTCCCACGCTTGCCAAGCCTGTGAAGTACAAAAAATCACGGCGACTCCAGCTTTTGTGTTCTTTTTCGTGCGCTGCGCCGTGTTCTAATTTGCTACCAAATCGGGATTTATTTTTATCGTTGGGTTGTTTCATTTTTGAATTGTTAAAGGTGGATGCGTAACGAATGAAAATTAAAATAAGAATTGAAATGAAAAATTACCTGTTGATAGTGAGGTCTGAATTTTCAAATTTGGAACTTATCTTTTAAGCGTTACTAAAATGGGCTTTTGTGAAAATTCAGCTTAGCTATAAAACTTACAGTTCTTGAACCCACCCCAACCCCTCCGAGGAGGGGACTTTTCACTCAATATGAGATTCCCCTCTTGGGAGGGGTAAGGGGTGGGTTACAGTTTCATATGAGACTTTTGGTACAATACAAAACGTTTTATTGATTCGGAGTTTAAACCTTATAGGTTTTGCTTCATTTATTCTCTCCAAATAATCCATTTTGTATGAACCTTCAGATTTAAACCTATAAGGTTTTATTCTGGAAACATACTAATGCAACTGAAAAGCAGGTTGTCGAATCAGGTGTACCAACAAATTCAATAATTGTTCACCTGCAACTGACCAATCCAAATTCCAATATCCTTGTTCAAAATAGTTTTCTGGGATTTCTCCTTTGAAGACATTGAGTGCCGAAGCGTATGCCTCTGCTTCATGGAAACCATTGGGTAAAAAATGGTCTAAGAACTTTTCGGTGACATAAGCAGGGTCATTGGAATTGCCAGAGACCGTTTTTGCCAAGGCGACCAAATTGTCTAAAGAAGTGCTGGAGATGTTGTTGAAAAGGTATTGCTCAGTCAAATCCCAACGTTGGGTCAAGGTATCTTCGTTTAGCCAAGAACGTTGTCCTTGCCAACCTGCCACATCAATAGGTTCCAGCAGTTCTTGCCCTAGAATAGTGAAAGCACTTCGAAGGCTGTTCAACAAACTGTCGTCATACTCAAAACCTGCTTCGTGGATAAAACCTATAAAATACTGGACAGGACTTTTGAGGCGAACGCCTATATTCTTTTCATCAAAAAAGTGTTCACTCTTGAAGAGCTGTTTGAAGACAGGAGCCAATTCAAAATTGTTGTTTTTGAAGGTTGTCGCCAATTCGTTGATGATGGTCAAGTCCACATTTGTACTCACAAAATAGCGATAGATTTTGGTACAAATATGCTCCGCTACATTGTCAGGGCGGTATTCAAAAACCAAATCGTGAACATCGTCATAATTCCACAAACCTGTTTGTCCGAAAATCGTTTTTTCATCTGTATCAAAATAATCGGGACGAAATTCAGTATCTCGACAACCTCTTGCCTGAAAACCTGTTAGGGCTTTGGATGTTTCTACAATATCGGCTTGTGTGTAACCATTGTCCACTCCCAAAGTAAACAACTCATACAGTTCTCGTGCATAGTTTTCATTTGGATGGTATTTGGTACTTTGGTCGGCATTCAAAAACTTGACCATTGCAGGAGTTTTACCTATTTCATAGACAAAATCCCTGAAATTGCCGAGTGAATATTCACCCAATACGGTGTAGTATTTGTGCAAATAAGAAGAGCAATTGTAGGTGCTGAATTGGGTCACAAAATGGTTGTGCCAAAACAAAATCAGTTTGTCTCGAAAGCCATTGGTCAACATACCGTTGAGCCACTGTACTATCCATTCATTGCGGTGGGTGCGGGTCTGATTATTGAAACTTTGACCCTCCGCTTCGCCTGGTGCATAATCGTTTACAGGATCAGTAGTCCATTCCGACCAATAGGGTGTTGGAGGCAGTGCCAAGGGAATGGCATCATCAATGATTTGGTCAATTAAATTGGCAGGATTCATGGCAAGTGCAGCAGTGATTTCGGCATGACTGGCACCAAATCCCATGCGTTTATATAAGTTAGCAACTCGCTGATTGTCCCAAGGCTTTTGTGCGGAGGGTACATATTCAGCGATACCGTCTCTAATACAGTCCATTGGCATCATATTGTATCTGATTTGAGTAGTATTTTAAGAAAATAGGGTTTGATAATCTTTTTATGTAATATTAGAAAAGAAGTATGTAGTGAGCTTAAACGCTTCAAAAGGACAGATTTCTTTCCGTCATTTCCTTCAAAGCACAACTATAATACCTATTTTGGTTTCAAAGTTTAGATTGCCCATCATTAGACATTATTATGACAATAAAGTAGATATTGGGTATGAAAGTACGATTGAAAAGGTATAGATTCTAAATCTATACTTTTTTAGCAATCAAAAAAGTAAACAAAAGTTTTAAAAAACTCTTTTATTCATTGAATAATTATACGAAAAAAATAATAGATTGAGTAAAAATTATATGAACTTCAAGAACGACTTAAAGTTCATGTACCCAAAAAATCTACTGAGTTTGGAAAGTGTATGTGAAAAAAAGCGTTTTTTTTATTTTTTTTATGAATTATAAAAGCCCTTATATTACATTTTAGCACGTCATTTGATAGAACAAATAGAGATTTTACACACAAAACCACCTAAATCAACACAAAATTAGCTCTGTATGAAGCCCAAACGAGTACTTTGTAAATCGCTAATCGTCTTGTACACCCTAAGCCTATTATCATTCAACTTACAAAATGTTTTTGGCGATTCTCTTATACGTCAATACTTTAACAATTGTGAAGAATTGCCAGATGGCTGGACAGCAGAAGTAATCAATGGCCCAGCTAACTGGGAAACGGACAGTTTGCCTGACCTCATTGATTCAATTGTCCCAGAGTGTATAGCTTATTTTAGCGACGATTCTTTAGGAGCAGCAGCCCCTGCTTCAACCGTTCAGTTTACTTCTCCCGACTTTGATGCATCACCCTATTCGACGGTTTACCTCGATTTAGATGCCTATTTCTTCAATTTTTCGCTGGGAACACCCACGTTTGAGGTGCAAGTTTTTGATGGAAGTGCCTATCAAAGCGTCGTGGTCATTGATGAAAATAGTTATGAAGGCAATCATCCGCTTTCGATGCACTTCAAAATTGATTTGAGCGATTATATCAATGCCAATATGAATGTGCGCTTTTATTTTGATGATGGCGGCACGCATTCTGGTTCTATTGGATTGGACAATATCGAAATAGAAGGAACAGAAGACAGAACCTATATCCTTCTCGAAAACTTCAATGGATACGATGGAACATTGCCAACAGGCTGGACTAAAAATGCAGTGACGGGGCCTGGTGAATGGAACGTGGGTATTTGTCCTGCAAGTGCTTCCAACGAGACGAGTATTGAAGGAAATAGCATGGCATACTTTGATGATTATTCTTTAGGTTGGGGTGAATTGCCTTCCATTCATCAAATGAGTTCTCCCGATTTTGATGGTAGAAACTATTCTGACATCCGATTGGACTATGATATTCATCTTCGTGATTATGGAGATAGAAACTATTTGAATGTCATATTGGAGCATGGAGGTGTAGAAACAACCATTGCAACCTATCAAATTCAAGATTTTTCTGACGATTACTTCCATAATTATGTTCATGCAAGCATAGACATCAGCGAATACAGAGA
>JBGCDY010001155.1:0-3637 GCA_045105835.1 Chitinophagales bacterium | reverse complement strand
TTGGAAAAAGTCGGATGAGCAATTTTTCGGGAAGGTCGTCGATGTCTGTGGTAAAATCATCCAGGCCTTCCCCTGCCCCCAACTCGTGTTTGGTACCTTGGTTGTCGTTGGTATTGAAGGCAGTGTATTTGGTATTGAATTGAAGATTTGGAGTCAAATCCTTGTTTTTTACTTCAAAACAAAATTCCGCTACATCTACCCAATCACCATTCACCGTTGGACAGCCCATATTGGCAGTCGTTAATAAAATGGCATAGTTCCCCTCCCCTTTCGTGTTGGTCTCCAAAGAATTGAAGCTGTTTTGGTAAGGAGCTGTTGCGCCATTCATGGCACATTTGTTTTGCTCATTGAAGTGAATCGAAGTAAAGTTGGGATTGGCGATGGCTTCCGCATTGTAAGAGAAAAAGACGGTGGCACTGCCAATTTCAAAAGAGATGTCTTGCGCTTTGACTTGAACATTGACACAGTAAGTATCTGCACTTCCTTCACTGGAATTCAAAACGGGATTGGTGAAACGCATATCTACAATTCCTGCAAAACTGACAGTTGATATGGACAACAGAACAAGAGCGAAAATAAAATGGATACTGTTTTTCATTTTGAGGTGTTTTTCTTGGGAGAAACAAAGAGATTTGCCTTATATACATCAATCAATAGCGAGGGATTTAAATCCCTCGCTATTGATTGTATATGGCGATGATTTTATTTAAAAAAACAACAGAACCAAGATTACAAAAATTTTAAGAATTTTTGCAATCTCACTTCAATAAAACCATCCATTGAAGTCCCTAAATGTAATTGCAGAAAGGTGGAAGACAAATTTATTTTATTTTTTTGAAGGCAAGGCGCAAGTTCTTTTGAAGTATTCCGTCTGATTGGTATAGCATCCAATGGTGCTTCGTTTTCGTTTCCCGCTAAGAGTTTTGCTACGCTATCATTGCGAATGTTTCATTTTTTTTTGACTTAAAATCAAGTGTGTAGGCTTCCGTAAAATATTTTACGCTGTATCCCAAGCTATATCTTTCAATAACTGCAATTGAAGCCTTCTGGCATCTAATCAAAATTTGCAGACTGGAAAAATTATGCCTTTGCAGCAAAGCCCATTCGCTCATTCATAACCCATAATTTGTTTCACAAATGAAAACACGTATCTATTCTTCAAACCTTTACCAAGTGCTGGGTATCTTTTCTCTCTTAGCTTTGTGCCTATGCCTAAGCTCCAATACCCTAAATGCCCAAACAGATAAAGCCCTGAAAAAAGTTCAAAAACGCACCAACCAACAAACCTTTGCACATACGCCTCGGACAAATAACAAGGTTTTAAATTGCGGCAATTCGCCCTACAGAACCATTGACGGAACGTGCAACAACCAATTGAATACAGAATGGGGCGCAAGCGATATTGAATTGATGCGAACAATGCCAACAGATTACAGTTCTTCAGATACTTGGAACGACATGGCAGGCGAAGACCGATTGAGTCCAAGAGCCATTTCCAATTATGTATCGGCACAGTCCGAAAGTACACCCAGCCCACGAAATTTGAGTTCTTTTGTATTCACTTGGGGGCAATTTCTCGACCACGATATTGACCTCACACCAGAAGGCGAAACAGAATACCACCCGATTGAAATGCCTGAAGACGAGCCCTTGTTTACGACCAGTATTCCTTTCCTACGTTCAGAGGTACATGAGGGAACGGGTGAAACAAGTGCAAGACAACAAACCAATTTGATTACCTCTTGGATTGATGCTTCCAATGTATATGGCTCAGAACAAACAAGAGCCGATTGGCTGCGAACCTTTGAGGATGGAAAACTCAAAACATCCACAGGAGACTTACTGCCCTTCAATACCATAGACGGGCAAAATGAAAGCGATATAGATGTGAACGCTCCGAGTATGGCAGGAGATGGTAGTGGTACCAACAAGGTATTTGTGGCAGGTGATGTAAGAGCCAATGAACAACCTGGCCTAACAGTCCTCCATACCTTATTTGTCCGAGAACACAACCGCATTTGCGAACGATTAGAGCAAAACGGTTTGACCGACGACGAAGAAATGTACCAGATAGCAAGGAAGAGAGTGGGGGCTTATCTTCAAGCTATTACTTACCGTGAATTCCTGCCAGCTTTGGGCATTCAATTAAGCCCTTATCAAAATTACCGCCCCAATATACAGCCCGATATTGCCAACCTTTTTGCTACAGCGGCTTACCGTTTGGGGCATACAATGGTGACAGAAGAATTGTTGATTTTGGACAATCAATGCAATGATGTCGAAACGGGTTCGGTGTCCTTGTTAGAGGGTTTCTTCAATCCTGGCGTAGTACAAACCTATGGCATTGACCCACTTTTGAAAGGTCTATCAGTCCAAGTTCAGGAAGCAGTAGATTTACAGATTATCAACAATTTGAGAAACTTCTTATTTGGTGACCCAACTGCGGAAGTCGTATTTGGTTTGGATTTGGTATCCTTAAACATTCAAAGGGGGCGTGACCACGGATTACCTGATTACAACAGCATCCGAAAAGTGTATAGAGGAGAGCGAGCGCAAAACTTTGACCAAATCACACAAGACAACGAGTTGCAAACAGCTTTGAGCAATGCTTATATCAAAGATATCAACAACATTGATCCTTGGGTGGGCTTCTTGGCAGAAGATAAACTCCCCAATAGTTCAGTCGGACCTACACTTCATGCAGTTTTGAAAACACAGTTCGAAAAACTTCGAGATGGAGATGCTTATTATTACGAACACGATTTTGCATTGTCCAATAGTCAAAGAGAAAACATTCAGAATACAAGCCTTGCAGACATTATTGGTAGAAATTCGGATGTTGAAAACATTGATGACAATGTGTTTTTTGCTCGAAGCTGCAATAACAATGGCGGTGGTGGAAATGATGGAAACAATGGAGGCGGTGGCAATGACGGTGGTGGAAATGGTGGAAACAATGGAGGCGGCGGAAACGGCGGCAATGATGGTGGTGGAAGACCAGATAGAGGCTTACCAATCAATCAAGGAGGTGGAGACCTCAACCCATTTTCGTTTGGTGGCAACAAAACAAGTCTTGAGCTCCAGAGCTACATTGCAGACATGAAGGTATTTCCCAACCCAAGCAATGGCACTTTTCAGCTTAGTTTTAGTGTGTCAGAACCAACTGATTTGAGAATAGAATTGGTGGGATTGAATGGCAATAGGGTTTATCAAAACCAAGAATACGCTTGGAGCGGTGTTTACAACCAAACCATTCAATTAGATAAAATACCAAGTGGCATATACATAGTTTCGATTATAACGGATAGTGAAAAATTAGTAGAAAAGTTGGTGGTTCATTAGTGTGTGGTGAATGACAGCTTAGTTTTTTAAGTGTTTTTTAGGTCTTAGTAACGCTCAATGTGTTGCTAAGACCTTTTTTTTAAAAAAAACATCAAGCTCACTTTTATTTGATAAACAGTCATTTATGTTCACATTCCGTTTTATTCTCCGTTATTTTTTCCTTCAATTGTAGTATTTTCTCTACCTCTATCGTTTTATAAGCAGATGGAATCTTCAAAACAATTATAGGCTCGCACATTGATTGCTTATATTACTCAAACCCACCCCAACCCCTCCGAGGAGGGGAATCTCACAT
>JBGCDY010001154.1:0-2003 GCA_045105835.1 Chitinophagales bacterium | reverse complement strand
GGAGATGATGTGTATTTGAGTCCTGCCTATGGTCGGGATTCCGCCTACATCGCCTGTCATGTGTACAACAAAAAAGATTATAAACCTTATTTCAAAGCTTTGGAAGACATCTTCTTAGCGCATGGTGGTCGTCCGCGTTGGGGTAAAATGCACACGCTCGAAAAACCTGAAATTGCAGCTCGCTATCCAATGTTTGAAGCATTTAGTCAGCATCGAAGGGAACAAGACCCTGATGGAATATTTTTGAATGGGTATTTGAAGGGCTTGTTTTTGTAGCCTTTAATGACTTTGTAACGGCGATTTCAATCGCTGACACGTTCCGCAAGATTTATTTTTTGAGGAATCAAAATGAATCTTGCCCTAATCTTCAAATCAAATCTGCTTTTCACATCTTACTTGCAGCGATTGAAATCGCCGTTACCGAAAAAAAAGTTTGAAGTAGTAGGTTGAATATATCCAGCCAAAATAATGCTTTTTTAATCAAATTTGGCTGGTTTAAACTTTTAAAACAGCCAAAACTGCATTTTTTTGTTAAATTTGGCTGAATAAAGACATACTTCAATGAACGACATCATAGGAAGAGAGAAAGAAATCAAACAATTGGGTAAGGTAGTATCTAGCCGAAAGTCAGAATTTGTGGCTTTGTATGGTCGGCGGAGAGTAGGCAAGACTTTTTTGGTAAGAGAATACTTCCAATATCAATTTGATTTTCAATTGACAGGCTTGGCGAATGCGACCACCAAACAACAATTGACCAATTTTCATGTCAGTTTACAAAGGCAAACTGAGGTTTCTTTTGATAAAATGCCAGATAATTGGTTTGAAGCTTTTCAGCGATTGATTGACCATTTAGAAGCCATTGAAGAAAACCGAAAAAAAATCGTTTTTTTGGACGAACTGCCGTGGTTAGATACACGCAGATCTGATTTTATGATGGCATTGGAGCATTTTTGGAACAGTTGGGCAACAAGCCGAAAAGACATTCTACTGATTGCCTGTGGTTCGGCTGCTTCATGGATGATTAATCAACTCATTAACAATCATGGTGGTCTGCACAATAGGGTGACAGAACGTATCCAAATATATCCCTTCAATCTGCATGAAACAGAGTTGATGTTGAAGTCTCGACAGAATGTGTTGGATCGCTACCAAATACTTCAATTGTACATGGTTATGGGAGGCATTCCTTATTATTTGGATGCTATTTCTCCAGAGAAAAGTGCTGCACAGAATATTGAAGAAATGTGTTTTCGGAAGGGTGCAATATTGGTGTCCGAGTTTCAAAACTTATTTGCTTCCTTGTTCAAAAATCCAGATAAATACGAAAGTATCATTGTAGCCTTGGCTACAAAAGCCAAAGGAATGACCCGAAAAGAGTTGACCAAAGCTACAGGGATGAAAACAGGAGGAAGTATGACAAAGCGATTAAACGAATTGGAAGAAAGTGGTTTTACCAGCCCCTACAGACTCTTCAATAAAAAATCAAAAAGTGTTTTGTACCGATTATCTGATTTTTATAGTTTGTTTTACTTGAAGTTCATCAAAGACAACACGAACTATGACGAAGGTATTTGGATAAATGCAATAGACAATCCTTCTCAAAGAGCATGGGCAGGTTATGCTTTTGAACAGATATGTTTGGCACACGTTCCACAAATCAAAAAAGCACTGGGAATCAATGGCATTATCAGTCATACTTCTTCTTGGCAAAGCTCGAAATCTGCAAAAGGGGTGCAAATTGACTTGGTGATTGACAGAAGAGACCAAGTCGTGAATCTATGCGAAGTCAAATATTCTATCAATCCTTACCTCATCACAAAAGCATACAGTGACAATTTGAGGAACAAAATAGGTACTTTTCGGAACGAAACCAAAACCAGAAAAGCGATATTTTTGACGATGATTACGACTTATGGTTTGGAGCGAAATAAGCATTCTACTTCTTTGGTACAGAATGAAATAACGATGGATGCACTTTTTGAATAAACCCTTACTCAAATGAC
>JBGCDY010001153.1:0-6753 GCA_045105835.1 Chitinophagales bacterium | reverse complement strand
GTGTTCTTGAAAAACGATATTGCTCCCATTTTGCTCAAAAACATAGGACGCTCCCGTATTATTGTCTCGCCAAGTGCCTGATACATTGACTGCTCTAATGGGAGGGTCTACATAATCCCCATCTCGTTCATCATCATATATATCCTCTTCCTTGTCAAAATTCTTGTTGAGCAAATAGGCACGAGCAATTTTTTCAATGCTCTCATTGGAATTTTTCTGGGTGCTTTCCTTCTTTTTGACATCCTTCACAATCTTGCTTACAGTCGCTTCTATTTGCTTTTGATTTTTGCCCTTCGTCGCATTTTCTTCTCGCATGACCTTCTTCACGAGAGCTTCCAAATCTGCTGCACTGAGCGATTCATCTACTTTCGGTTTGTCGTCGTCTTTTACGACCTCTTCTGTTTTGGGTTTATCTTTGTCTTTGTTGCCCAGAAAACCGACTTGGTTGAGGACAGTAATCAAACCCACAATTGCAGTGATGAGGGTGGCAGTGGCTGTTAGAACGCCAGGAAGGGTTTGAAAAAACGATTTGTTGTTGCTACTTTCCGCCATAGGGTTAAGTGTTTTTTTATGGCATTTTCAAATTAATAAATAGGCGATTTTGCGGAAATATTTTTTTATTAAACGAGGCAAAAAACATAGATATAGCAAGGCTATGGCGAGGTTTTTTAACGAAGTATAATGAAAAAAGATACACGCATAAATGACGAATTTATTAATTGAAATTGCCTATGTCAAACGATGGTATTCATAAATCTCTTTGCCGTTTTGTCGGCTGATTTCTAATTTTTCTGCATTTGAAAGGCGAACATCTTTTTTGCCTGGATTGTCCAATGGAAAACCAGATACATACATTTTATCGTTTTGGGTGTTGGCTGCAATGAGCACATGGCTACAACGTGCGCCAGCTTTGAAGGTCACACTCCCAACGGTTCGTTTTTCGGGAATGTAAGGCACAAAATAGCGGTTGAAAAAGCCTGTAGGAAGTGGATAACTTTTGGGTTTGCGGGTCATCACCCGACTTTTTTTGGTCACGATTATTTCTGTACCACTGCAAAACCTTGGTTTTCGGATGATTCCAAATATATACCACAGCAATATCAGCCCCACAATGGCTGCAATGACCAACCAACCACATTTCTCCCAAAAACCGACATCTTCAATCTCTATGTCAATCGTCAATTTACCTCGTTCGGTAATAATCAAATTGGGATTCGTGGACTTCAATTGTATCTGCAATTGGTCTTTCCCAGTGGTGGTAAAACAAGCACACATAAAAGTCGTGGGTCGAACATACATTTTTCCATCCCGTTTTTCGACTTCAATGCCAATCCGAACATCGCCCACCTGCTCCATATACATGTCCTCCAATTCCTTTGCAGTAGGCTCTCTTGGTGCTTCGTTTTCGACAATGATTTGTGGTGTAATAACAAGACTTCCAGCCTTGTCCATTTCGGTCACCTTAGCCTTCAATGCCTGTTTGTCGGCTTGGATAAAGGCTTTGGGGCGTGGGCAATTGTCTTTGGTGACAATCAAAACTTGGCTCTGAAAATTGAAGTAGCCCGAAAATTCGGCTGCTACCGAAACCACCAATCTTTCGTTTTTAAAAGGAACTTTCGCAAAAAACGCACCAGTATTTTCATTTAGTTTCATGCGGATTTTTTGTTGTGTTGTTTCGTCAATAAACACCACATTGCTTTCCTTCAATACAGGCATGTCCAACATTTTGCCATTGAAATCCACCAATTTTGCGCCAATCTCCAAAGTCTGAACCGTATCACATACCACATATTGATTGCCTTTTTGTGAGCGAGTCGGACTGTTGAGCATGATTTCGAGCTTGGCAGCTACTTCGGGTAAAATCTTTATTTTACTCGCATCTATGGATTTATTGAAGCCCAGTTCAATGTTTCCTTTTGGAATGACCTGACCACTTTGGGGCGCTTCAATGTGGTTGATTAAGCCCGTCATTTTATACACACCTTTTGCTTTTTGTGCCTCAAAAGATTCTCCCAATCGCAAATTATTGCCCTCTGATTTGGCAGCCACCAAACGTGCCAATTGTGCATTGCTTTGTGCATCTTGCTGCAAGACAATGATTCGCTTCAAAGGCACAGGTGATTTCCATTCAATGCTTTGGTCTTTGGGTGTCACGGATAGTCCACTCCCCGAAAGGGTCATGATTCCTGCCGCAATTTGCTCCATTTGCCCAATGATTTCTTCAAAACTTCCTTGTGTTCGGAGGGTATGATTCGGGGTTTGACTGTTTTCGAGATAATCGTCCAATACACTTTGTTTTTCACTGACATTTAGGAAAAAAATGCGTGTGCCTGTTTCTTCGACCAATTGACGGAGTTCGTCGGGATAGGTGATGGCAAAATTGGGGTCGGTGATGCCGCCATCGGAAAGAATGATAAGTGTTTTGTATTTTTTGCTGCTCTTGCTCAATTGTTCTTTTGCCTGAATAGCAGCTTCAAAGGGGGTATTGCGTGCATTGCAATTGTAGCTTTTGCGGGCTGCCTTCATCCCATTTTTTTTGTTGCTGAGGTCTATTTTGTCACCTTTCGCAGGAAGCATTCGGTATATCCAAAGCTCGTCCTTGGGGTGCAATAGACCAATCATCACCTGTGAAGCATAGTTGATTCCCTCACATTGACCTGATTGGGTCATACTGCCCGAATTGTCGTACACCACGGCTACGGCTCGGTCTTGAGCCATGACTGCGAGTGTATTGAAGGTGATAAAGAGGCTGAGGATTGAGAAATGTTTGAGCAATTTCATAGATGTTGTTAGAGCAAAAAGGAATTCTTTGTAAACGTTTGTAAATATAAAAAAAATCCTTCGATTAACAGGAATGCTTACAAGAATAGATGATTCGTAAAAATGCGGATTGGGATTCGTAGTTTTTGAGGGTAAACATTGAACGTTTTTCGAGAGGATTTGTATTAGACTTGAGTGCGATGTCAATTTTTGTTAATATTGCTCGACTCACATTCCAATCCTTCAAAATTTTAACACAAAAAATATGCCTTTCAAAATATCTGAACTCTACGTTTACCCTATCAAATCGCTCTCTGGAATCAAAGTACAAAAATCGATATTGACTGCCAAAGGTTTGCAGTATGACCGCCGTTGGGTTTTGACCGATACAGAAGGTCAATTCATCACACAAAGAAAGCTGCCTCAATTGGTGTTCTTCAAAACTCAATTGACCGAAAAGGGCTTGGTCGTTTCTCACAAAGATGCAGCAACCGACATCTTGATTCCCATTCGAGGAGCGAAAGAAGATGACCATAAGATGCGGGTGACGGTTTGGGGGGATGAAGTGAATGCGGTGATTGAAAGTACAGTCATCAATGCTTGGTTTTCAAAACTGATGGGTTTTGAGGTCTATTTGGCATTTTTGCCGAATGAGGATGGACAAAGGCGGGTGAAAAACCATGTGGATGCGCCGATAGATTTTCCTGATGCTGCGCCTTATTTGGTTTTGGGTCAAGTCGCTTTAAATCACTTGAACAGTCTTTTGGAAATTCCTATTCCGATTAATCGTTTTCGTGCCAATATCATTTTTGAAGGAGGCACGCCAAATATGGAAGATGATTGGACGGCTATCAAAATTAGAAAATCTGATTTTGAAGCGGTGAAAACTTGCGCTCGATGTCAGGTGACTACGACAGATCAAGAAACGGGTGTGGTCTCCAAAGAACCTATTCGCACTTTGGCGACTTACAGAAAGGAGGCAAACCGAATCTTGTTTGGTCGCTATTTCAAATTGAAGGAAGGTGAAGGGATTGAAATATCGGTGGGAGACAAGATTGAAGTGTAGTCAAGGGTAGACGGTTCGTGAGAATTTGCGGGAAATTAAAAAAGAAAAATTAAAAGAATTGGCGCTTTAGAGAAGTTTCGCCTAAAATATGGCTTTGAAATATCAAATTACTTCAATAGGCAACCATTATCATCTAAACAACTAAATATCAACCCTATAATTGAAGCATCTGAAGGGTTTCTGTTAAAATTAGTACCCACTATTACAATCAATTTCATAATTATTTTTAAAATAATTAACAAAATTGTCATTTTATCGTAAAAAATGGTATCAATTTAGTGGTACTATAGTATTCACTCGGCAAATTACTCAACAGAAATCCACACATGCTCATGGTTGCTAATAGAAACTCAATATTCAACAAACCTTATTTACCTCTGCCACCAAGTACAACTACTTGGTCACCGCTTCCTTTTGGCATCGTATCTCCTTTCAATCTATACCTTCACAAAGAACCCAGCATAAACCTCCAACAAGCAAAAATTCTTTTAGTAGGTGATATTACCAATCAAAAAATCACAACCGCATTATTAGAGTCGTGGAATGCAGAAGTGCATCTAGTAAAGAGTGGTTTGGAAGCAATCGAAAAAGTCTGTCTTCACAAATACGACTTAGCATTGATTGACCTCCAAATGCCTTTGATGGATGGATGGGAAATTGCTTTTTTTATCCGAAAAAGACTGCGTCGCAAATTTCCACTTATTGCACTCTCTGCTAGTATAGAACAATTTGACCAAGAAATACTCAACAACGCTGGATTTAATTCCTATATCCGCAAACCAATTTACCCCCAAACGCTTTATAACTTAATAAGCGTTTTGAAAACAAAAATGCCAATGAAAAAACATAATATAACCCCTCCCAGCCATTCCATTGATGTCAAACACATGAAGGAAATGTTGGGTAATGACACAGGTTTCATTCGTGAAATCATACATATTTTTGGATTGCAGACAGAAGAAATCATTCAAAAATTGCCACACCTAAAAACCGCTCAACAAACAGAAGCGCTCAAGGATTTGGTACACAAGTACAAATCATCCGCAAATAGTGTAGGCAACAAGATTTTATTTGAACTCTGCAATCAAATGGAAAATGAAACCCGCAAGCATGAACCTAAATGGGCAGAAATAGAAAGTCACTGTGATTCACTGATTCCAGAATGCAAGAAAGTACTCAAAGAAATTCCTGAAATATTGGTCTCTTTGAAGGCTGCTTAACCATTCTCGAATTCAAATAAAAGCTGCATCTTTGCCATACGCAATCTTCAATGTAAAACCTTAGTAAAACAGCGTATCATGGCAATCAATATTCCCACACCTGCTAGTCGAGACAGCCTCGACTCCTCACTTTCTGAGTTCAATCAACAATTATCCAAGGCTTGCGAATTGGTTATCAATCGCTACAAAAATTTAGACGATGCCAAAGCTTATGCGGGGTTTTCCCCTACAGAGGTAGAGGGATGGTTTGACGAATCCTTGCCCAGTAAAGGCATAGACTTCGACGAATTGCTCACGCTCGTCAAAGAAAAAGTATTGGACACTGCGACCATGAACGTAGGACCGTATATGTACGCCTATGTGATGTCGGGTGGCAATCAAATTTCTATCATTGCGGAACTTCTCGTAGCCTCAATCAATCAAAATGTAGGCAAATGGCATTTATCACCCAGTATGACCGAACTCGAAAAAAGAGTGGTACAATGGGGAGCCGAATTTGTGGGTTATCCCTCAGATGCTGGAGGCGTATTGGTTAGTGGTGGCTCGGCTGCAAACCTAACCGCATTAACCGTTGCCCGAAATATATTTTTGGAAGGTGCAGGTGTTCGCCAAAAAGGATTGTTTGACTTGCCTCCTTTGCGGGTCTATGCCTCCAATGAGGTGCATGGTTGTGTGGACAAATCCATAGAAACATTGGGCATTGGAAGTGACAACCTCCAAAAAATCAGCACCAACGACGACTTTACCATCAACATAGAAGAACTCACCCAAACCATTGAAGCAGATTTATCGGCGGGTCATTGTCCATTTTGCATCGTCGGCAATGCAGGAACGGTCAATACAGGCGCAATAGATGATTTGGACAAACTGGCTGAAATCGCTCAAAAGTACAAAATGTGGTACCATATTGATGGGGCTTATGGCGGTTTGGCGGCAGTAGTTGAAGACCGTAAACCGCTTTTCAAAGGCATGGAAAAGGCAGATTCCTTGGCTTTGGATTTTCACAAATGGCTCTACCAACCCTTTGAAGGTGGCTGTACTTTGATTAAAAACTGGGGCAGTTTGCATAGAAGTTTCCAAAAAGAAGCCTCTTATCTTTCGAGCGACAAACAAAACGATGGTCGTTTGGACTTCAATGACTATGGTTTCCAATTGTCGAGAAATGCTAAATCTTTGAAAATTTACATGACCTTCAAAGCTTTTGGAGCAGATAGGCTTCGGGATGCCATTGCAGCGGATATCGAAAACACCCGATATTTGGCACGTTTGGCAGATGAAGCAGCCGACTTCAAATTGTGTTCAGAAGTGGTCTTAGGCGTTGTTTGTTTTCAGTTTTTGGGAGCCAAAGGAGGAGATGCTGCGCATGTGAACCTACTCAACCAAAAAATGACTCCTGCTTTGGAGCGTGATGGTCGAGTCTTTATTGCAGGTACAACTTTGAAGGAAGATTCCGTGATTCGGGCTTGCCTCATCAACCATAGACAAGAGCCCAGACACCTCGATTTCTTATTGCAGGTGATTCGAGAAGTGGGTCTTGAAGTGGAGAAAACGCTGTGAACAAGAATTTCTTTTTCGTAGGAATTACTTGTGGTGTAATAGAGCAGAGTTCGGTAACGGCGATTTCAATCGCTGCAAGTAAAGTGTGATAAGTAATAAGAAAAAAATAACTTGAACACCTTAATTCCCCTTTTGAAAGGGGTTGGGGTA
>JBGCDY010001152.1:0-3305 GCA_045105835.1 Chitinophagales bacterium | reverse complement strand
ACAGTGTTTCAAAAGTAAATTGACATTTCCTATACTTATGTGTTCCTCCCCCTTGCCCCCTCCAAAGGGGGAAAATGACGTGTGTGTCCCCCTTTGGAGGGGGATTTAGGGGGAGGAAAATTGACAAATTTGGTCACAGACAAATGTTAAGAAATTTTTGAAACACTGCACTAATTACACTGTTTCAAAAGTAAATTGACATTGCCTATACTTACGTGTTCCTCCCCCTTGCCCCCTCCAAAGGGGGAAATAAAGTGTGTCCCCCTTTGGAGGGGGATTTAGGGGGAGGAAAATTGACAAATTTGGTCACGGACAAATGTTAAGAGATTTTTGAAACACTGTACTTATCTTTGCTTTTGAATATTCTGCACGTCTTCTTTTGTACAAATATACAGGCGGTTGATAATCGTTAAATCATCTATAAGCAGTGTCCAATAGTACAAACCACTTGGAAATTGTTGTTCATCTGCAATAGAGAACTCAAACCGTTTATTTCCTTTTTCGATTTCGAACCTGACCACAATTTTTCCTTTGGCATTTTTGAGGTCTAACCAAAGGTCTTGAGGAGCAGATTGATTGAATTCAAAAAAAATCGTTTGAACACATAACTTAGCTTCCTCAGGAACGAGGACTTTAAAGGCAGTAGTAGCGCTTGAATTTTTGAACTGTCCCACCATTTTTCGTTCCAATACTCGGTTGAGTGGAAACTGTTCAATCAATGCAGAGCGAACAATTTCTTCCAATACTTCATCCAAGTTTTGCCAGTCAATTGGAGTGATTTCGCCCTTCAAACCAGTAGATGAAAAATATTCGTGTGGATGTTCTTCCGCCATTTCCTTACTATACACTTTGTAGAAATCCAATATCTTTTTTCGACTCTTTGCATCTTCCCAAAAGTACGCTACCAAAGCAGGAGGTAGCTCATCCACCTTGGATAAATGCAAAGCATATACATACAAAATCTGGCTCTCCATTGTCAAATTTCCTGCTTCATCAAAAATAGGGTCAAATTGTCTCATGATCTCCTTACTATTATTTAATAATCAGTGTTCTTCTTCTTTTCATTCTTTATGGTACAACTTATGCACCAATATTTCAAAATATTGATCAGCGTCTGATTTACGTCTAAAGGATACATTTTCAAAAACCGTCTGTTTTATTTGGGCGAGGTATTTTTGAAACCAAACCCTTAAAGCACTGGGTAAAATAGGTTTAGGAAGCAATTCCAGTTCACTTATAAACCTACTCAGTAGCTCGTATATTTGGGCATAAGATAAATGTCTATCGTTGTTGATGCCAAAATAACTCAATATTTCTACCAGCAAACTCTCTTCACAATTAGCATATAATCTCTGAATACTTTCCGCCTTCATTTTTATTTGATAGATTCCCTGCAATCCAAATTCAAAACGGTTTCTTTTTTGTTTGAACATGCTCTTTATCAAAAGCTCTAACATTTGAAGGTATTCGTCCGTTAGTTCTTTGTAATTCTCTTGATCCGAAATGACAAAATAATCAGGTTGGAAGACCTCAATGGGTGAGGTTTCGACATTGTACTTCCTCTTCCGAATTTCATCGACCATGCAATGATATATAACCCTATACAAATAGGTGCTGAACAAAGAATCTCCTTTAAACTGCTTCAGAATCCTGCCTCCCACTAATTTCGACAATAGTTTTTCTCTAATATTCGCGACAACCTCTACTCTATCCTCCTCAGTCCAATCATCTGTATGTTTCAATTTTTTATTGACTACAAAAACAATCATTGCTTCGTATTTCACCACTACTTCAAAAGGTTTGGACTGTAGCAACAATACATCCGCAGCATTATTACTTTGAATCAATAACTGAGATTGCAAATGAGTTATTTGTGCAAGAAAAGCAGCTTTTGGGGTATGCTTACTCAAGAAAGCAGCTTTTGTCCCCCACTCATTCCATACATTTTGTAGTAGTTTTTGAAATAACAATTTCTGAGTAGCGGGCAATAGGTAAATCTTTTGCTGTTTACAATAAGCATTAAACACCTTTCTAATCAAAGAAGCGTGTTTCTGTAAGAAGTTTACCTCACTCTCCTTCAAAGCATTTGTTATTGGTTTTTTTACAAACATATTGAGTGAAAAACAAATTTAGCTATTCAAAAAATTTTGTCCCACAAAGTTATAAAAAGTAGCTGAAAGGAACTCCTCTCATTTTATTTTTTGACTTATGCTTTTTTGTTTGGTGATACTCTATTGGACGTAAAGAAGGGATTGAATTGAAGTTTTTTTAAAAAAAATCTGCGATACTCTCCTATTTCTATTTTAACAAAAAGCACTATTTCGCTTCAATAAAATTGACCAAAAAATGACATTTATCCAAATGTACCACTCATGTAACAAATATGTACCGTTCATGTAGCCAAAGTGTACCGTTCATGTTTTGGAGCTTAAAAACGTTATTTAGAAGGGAGTTGAAATGAAGAGGAGATTTTTATTTTTTGAATAGAGGCTTTAGTTTTGAAGGCGAATACATCGCAAAATAGAAGCGATTTTAAACTTTCTAAACCTATTTTTCAAATGAACAATTTTTACTTTTTTGCCCAAGAAGGTAAGCTACAAGCAATATGCTTACCTTTCTTTTGTTTGTTAAAAAAATGCAAACAAAAATCACAAATACCCCCTCTCCAAACGTCCATTTGAAATAGAGGCAGCACCTAAGATGTTCCGATAGGATATTTCCTTTTTTGGGCTTCAAGGAGGTTTGGCTGTTTATTTTTTAAGTTTTTTTAAAAACGTTTTTTCGATGAAAACTTTTTACCAATAGCCCAATTTTGATTGGCTATTTTCTTTTTGTTTGGTTTTCTTGCTTTCTGTTTCCTCCAATTCGGTGGTGGGTCAGACAGTTGCTTGGGATGAATCTATTCATGGTGATTTGCCTAGTAACAATGAGACTAGTAATACTGATTTTCAGTCAATTAATCTAGTCCCGGGTGTCAATACCATAAGTGGTACTGTTGCCAATTCCTCTATTAGTAATGGCACACTTTCTTCTGCTGATGCTTACTCCTTTACTGTTCCGAGTGGTAATTCAGTCACATCTTATGACGTGACGGTTACTCTTCAAAATGGAGCATCCTTTGTTAATTTAAGAACTTATAAAGGTTCTCCTCTCACTTACGATAGTGTTACATCGGTTACTTCAGACACGACACAGCCTCTTTTGCCCACTTTTGGCGGTGGACCTTTGCCCCCTGGTGATTATGGACTTCTCGCATTTGCATATGCAGATGAAGGGGTAGTTTATGATTTCTCCATTACGCTTAC
>JBGCDY010001151.1:0-9940 GCA_045105835.1 Chitinophagales bacterium | reverse complement strand
TTTCCAAAGCAAGCAAAAAGCAGTGATGTTCCCGTAGAAACGATGGAAGGTTTAGGGGTTATTGGAGGACCTGTGTTGATGTTTATTTACCTCGCCTCGATTGTTTTTATTGTTTTTTATCCGATTAGTAAGAAGCGTTATGAAGAGATTCGTGCGGGATTGGATGGGAGGGATTGAAGGGATTAGGATTCATCTTCTTCCTCTTCAATTACAATATTTCTTGCCAACAAATCTTCTACAAAAATTTGCAGACTGGGATTCGCTTGATAGACCTTCAAAATATGGAGTTTTTTGCTTTTCCAAAAATTACGAGCGATCTGACGGTAATATTTGGGGTTTTTGCGGCTAATCGTGAATTTTTCCTTTTTTGCCAATGCTTTGTTGAGCGTATTCAAACAATTGACTGTCTTTGTTTTCTGTGCTTTTTGGGTGTAATACAGCGGCAATAACCAACATTCAATCGAATGAACCGAAATTGCGAAGATGATTTTTTCTTGGTATTTTTCATAAAATCCATTCTCGCCCTCACTATTGATGATTTCTTTGAATTTTGCAATCACATTTTCCACAATCTCCTTAACCGACAAATCTTTCCCATCATTTGACTTCAAAGCGATTTGGTAGGCTTTTCCTACACTGTCTCCCATAAACACATCTGTATCGACCTGAATGATTACGTAATCGGTATTGAAAACAGCTTGTTTAAACCGCTTAGACCTGCAATATTCAAAAACCTCATGCCAATTACTGGAAGTAGAAGCCCTATTTTCATCTGTTTCATCCCTCAAAGGCGATAATGGCTCAACGGGAATATCCGTGTTATTGAAGACTCCAAACAAAATATTTTCTATCACAATTTGGTCTGTGATACCTTCTGTAATCAATCCAAACGTTTTCATTCTCAAAAGTTTTTGGGCAATCCTCCAATAAACCCATTCATGTATTGTTCCGACATTCTCATGGGTTCATAGCCCTCTGGAGTTTCTCGTTTTTTCACCCGTCTTGTTTTCGTGCGCCCTTCGGCATTTCGATACACCACAAACAAACGTTGTTCGTCATCATCCAAATTCAAACCATCCAAAACGGCAGGATTATGGGTCGTGAAAATAACTTGTTTATCGTATTTTTTCGCCAACTGTGTCAATACTTTTACCAGTTCTCGGCACAATTTGGGATTCAAAGCATTGTCAATATTGTCAATCGCAAAAAACTTGGGCGTATATTCTGCAATAAAAAGCGTGAGGTAAAACAACAAAAAAAGGAAGCCTTCATTGGTGCTTTTAAGATTGGGGTAATAAATGTCTTTGCCCAAATAAGCATCTCGAATCTTGACATAAGAACCTGTAAAAGCATCGTTTACAATCTCAAAATCTTCAAACCAACTGATGAGCCGCAAGTGTTTTTTGATTTCTTCAATGGCTTCGGGCTTTTCTTTATGCAACACCGAAACCAATTTTATCAAACCTTCTCCTCGATAGCCTAAAGGCTCAACTGTTCCGAGTTCGTCTGTTTTTCGGAGGAAGTGGTTTTCGGGGGCGTATATGACGAAGTCGTTTATAAAAGACATTATCCTCTCATAATTGTCTATAACATCGGCTGCATAGGAGAGTTTCTTTAAAAGGTTTTCAGATAAAGCATTTGATTCATCTACTAAATTAGTATATGCTTCTGAATCTATTGGTCTTTGTGTAATTAACTGATTTTGTTTTTTTAATACTTCTATATATTCATCTGCCACCTTCTTACGAATTTTTTCCTCGCTACTCACTCGTTCTAAAGGCTTCGACGTAATAAAATCTAAATTTCTTAGATTCCAATCCGAATAAGTAGAATTATTATGGTAAAATTCAAAATTATAATTTAATTCACCTAAAGCATTTAGTTTAATCTTTATATCCCCTCCTTGTTTTTCCTCTTCAAAACTGGCTCTCATAAAAGGTGAAGGCGTAACCCTAACTCCTCTATTTGCCAAATGCTCATTCAAATTCTTAGTGTCTTCCGCAGCCGCAGCCATCGCAATTCCCTCCAAAATATTCGTTTTTCCACATCCATTTTCACCAATCAAAACATTCACTCGTCCTAAAGAAAGGGAAAGTTTCTCAATAGACTTGAAGTTTTCGATTTGAACTTTTGTTACCATACTGTAAATTTATAAAAAAGTAAGTTAGGTTTTTATCAGAATTTCAGAATTACTCCAATACTTGCATTAATTCTATAAAATAACGATTGCATAGCTCCTATAGTTTCTTCACCCCAAAACACAAACCATCAAGATATAGTCTCATTTCCCCCTTTCAATTCACCCAAATTCCACCAAGAAACTAAAAATGTCTAATCACTGACTATTCTAAGTCGATTTCTCAAAACATTTGTGACCCTAAAGGAGTTATACCCACAAAAGAGTGAAATACTCTTCAATAAAATGGATTAGTTTTTAAAGATTTTTTAGGTTTTTAGGGTTAAAAATGGTTTTTGATTGAAGCCTCGCTGGTGATTCGGCGGGGCTTTTTTTATGCAAATAGGTATAGTTTTCCTTCAATTTTTAAAAATTCGTTTAGTGCATTGGATGAATATGCGTAAATTAGACCCAAATTTTCGTATCCAATGCCAGAAACTTTATATTCTGCTCTTACCCTGCTACTCATCGGTATGATTACCGTTTTCACAATACTATCCTTAGTAGTCATCAGTGGCAACCTACTTATCAAGTTTGTCAACAAGTATGTACCCAAGCCTGTCGAACCGACACGGCAATTTTCATTCAATGAAGACAAGTCTGCAATTCCTTCAAAAAAGATTGCAGCCATCGTTGCAGCAATTGAAGCAGTGACAGAAGGCAAGGCAAGAATTGTAAAAATAGAACGGAAAGAATGATTCTAAGTCATTCGTTCTTCTAAATTCAATTATTTGAATAATGAGCCTTTGCAGCTTTTATCCTTCAATATTTATTCCCCCTTTCGACCAAATCATCAAATAAACAAACAAATCAATATATGGGACGTGAGATCAAATTAAGCCTAGTTTACAGAGACATGTGGCAGTCTTCAGGTAAATACTTGCCACGAGTAGATCAATTGGTAAGAGTTGCCGAACCCATTATCGAAATGGGATGCTTTGCAAGAGTAGAAACCAATGGTGGTGGTTTTGAGCAAATTAACCTTCTTTTTGGGGAAAATCCCAACAAAGCAGTTCGAGCTTGGACAACTCCCTTCAACAAAGCTGGAATACTCACTCACATGCTCGAAAGAGGGCTCAATGGCATCCGCATGAGTCCCGTCCCTGCCGACATCCGTAAGCTGATGTTTAAGGTCAAAAAGAAGCAAGGAACAGATATTTCACGTTCTTTTGATGGCTTGAACGATGCCCGAAACATCATTGACTCCATCCAATACGCCAAAGAAGGCGGCATGATTGCACAAGCGGCTTTGAGTATCACCTATTCCAAAGTGCATACGGTAGAATACTACATCAATCTGGGCAAAAAGCTCATTGAAGGAGGTGCGGATGAAATTTGCATCAAAGACATGGCAGGAATTGGAAGACCTGTTTCTGTTGGCAAAATCATCAAAGGCATCAAAGACGCTTTCCCAAAAACATTGATTCAATACCACGGTCATTCCACACCAGGTTTTTCAGTCGCTACTTCTTTGGAGGCTGCAAGAGCGGGTGCAGACATCATTGACGTGGGCATGGAACCACTTTCTTGGGGAACAGGTCATGCAGACTTGCTCACCATTCACGAAATGCTCAAAGATGCAGGATTCAGCTTGCCACCCATCAATCGTGATGCCTATATGGAAACACGCCGATTGACCCAAGAATTTATTGATGATTTCTTAGGCTACTATATCAACCCTCGAAATCGCTATATGAATTCTCTATTGATTGCCCCAGGCTTGCCAGGTGGAATGATGGGAAGTTTGATGTCGGATTTGGAAAAGAATTTGGTGAGCATCAACAAAGGGCGAGCCAAGAGAAACAACTCTCCACTTACACAAGACCAACTACTCATCGAACTCTTCAAAGAAGTAGAATATATTTGGCCAAAAATGGGCTACCCTCCATTGGTGACTCCTTACAGTCAGTATGTAAAAAATACGGCTATTGCCAACATCAAATCCCTTCAAAAAGGAGGACAACGTTGGAGCTTGGTCGGTGAACCTGTCTGGAATATGCTCATGGGACGTTCTGGAAAACTTCCTGGTCCAATTGCACCTGTACTAGCCGATATGGCAAAGAAAGATGGTCGTGAATATTTCACGGGAACTCCCCAAGAACTCTACCCCAACAAACTCGAACACTACCGCAAGGACATGATTCAAAAAGGCTGGGATTTGGGTGAAGACGACGAGGAATTGATGGAATACGCTATGCACCCCGAACAGTACCTCAAATACAAATCGGGTGAAGCCAAGGCAAATTTTGAAGCGGATTTGGCAAAACGAAAAGCGGCTAAAGAAGCTCCTGCAAATAGCCAGAAATCCAATGCCTCCACAACAGCTACTCCTTCAACAATCAATTTCCAACCCAAGACACTTAATGTACAGGTGGGTGATGAGAATTTTGTAGTAACCGTTTCTTATGATGGTGCGGATGCACCTGTATCCCCCAGCAGCAATGGTCAAACAGTAGTAGCCCCTGTAAGCAAGCCACAAGCTCCTGTTCACAATGGCAAATTGGAAGAAATCTTAGCTCCTTTAGAGGGAGTATTTTACCTCCAAAAAAACAGCAGCGACCCTGCCGTAAAAGTGGGTGACACTATCAAAGCAGGTGATACCATCGGCTATATTGAAGCCATGAAAGTCTCCAATGCGGTCAAATCCACACAAAGTGGACGAATTGTAGAGATTTTGGTACAAACAGGAACGGAAGTCGAAGATGACGATGTATTGATGAAAATTAGTCAGTGATGAGTTATTCGTGACTTGTTATTGGTAGATTGGTGATTTGTAGATTAGTAGCTGGTGATTTGTTCTTCAAAACTTTGTTTATCAATTTTTTGTAAGAAAAATAAGTTCCCATGTATTTAACTTTTGCTGTACCAGCCACCCATCACCAGTCACCAACTACCAGTCACCAGCCACCTATTACCAGTCACCAGTTTCCCAATCACTAATCATCAACTAAATGGATATATTAGAAAAACTCTATCAAATGACTGCCTTTGGCGATTTGGCAGCCCATCCCAGCACACTTATCATGTTGGGCTTGGCATTCGGATTGCTGTATTTAGGCATCAAAAAACAATACGAACCCCTTCTTTTAGTACCTATTGGCTTTGGCTTGCTCATCGCCAATTTTCCTGGAGGGGGCATGAGCGTTATACCTGCTGTGGACAGCAATGCCCCCATATTGCACGCCACAGTCGTAGAGCTTGCCAAAGATTATGGCATCATGAACCTGCTCTATTACACCCTCATCAAAACAGGATTATTGCCTCCCATCATCTTTTTAGGAGTGGGAGCGATGACCGATTTTGCGCCCATGTTCCGCAATCTGCGTTTGGCATTTTTTGGAGCAGCCGCACAAGTGGGGATTTTCAGCGTACTCATTGCAGCTTTCTTGATGGGTTTCGACCTAAAAGAAGCCGCTTCTTTGGGAATCATTGGAGGAGCAGATGGCCCAACAGCCATTTACACCACCATCATATTAGCCCCTCACCTATTAGGGCCCATTGCCATTGCAGCCTATTCTTATATGGCTCTTGTGCCTGTGATCATTCCTTTGGTAGTGAAATACACTGTTTCGGAAAAGGAGCTGAAAATCAATATGAAACAACAGGATAGGCTATTTCCCAACAAGACCAAAATCAAGAATATCAAGGCAGTAAAAATCATTTTCCCCATTTTGTTGGTAACGATTGTCTCCTTGCTTGTTCCTTCCTCTGTCCCATTGGTGGGAATGTTGTTGTTTGGTAATTTAATCAAAGAAATTGGCAGCGACACCAAACGATTGAGTTCTGTAGCCTCCAATGGAATCATGAACACTGCCACCATCTTTTTGGGCTTGACCGTTGGAGCAACAATGACCGCAGACGCATTCCTCAATGTCCAAACCATTGCCATTATTGTAGGTGGATTCATAGCCTTTGTGTTCTCCATTACGGGTGGCATCATGGCAGTCAAAGTCTATAATATGTTTGCCAAAAAGAAAATCAACCCTTTGATTGGTGCAACAGGATTGAGTGCCGTACCTATGGCTTCAAGAGTCGCCAATGAGATTGCCTTGAAATATGACAACACCAACCATTTGCTTCAATATGCAATGGCAAGTAACATATCTGGAGTAATTGGCTCCGCAGTTGCAGCAGGTGTATTGATTACCTTTTTGGGCTAATTGTTGAATTCATTTGAGTTGTGGTTTTCAAACATTTTTGTTTGGTAAGGGCGGTTTCAAGCGCTGTGGATATTGTATAAAAAATAATACTTTGAATGCAAGGTTCACTTGAATCATCCTTCAAAGCAAATAAATATAGAATTCGTTTGTCAACTTTATCCTGTGAAATGGATATTTAGCCAAACTCCTCCTATCCATTCAGAAGATTTTTACAAAATGACAAATGTTAGGTACGACTCTAAAGTCGCTTATCTACTTTAATTGTCATTTTCATTATTATTCACCTCCTCGGGAACTATCTCCATTTTTTTTCGATTGTTGTAGTAGTACAATCTTTAATAAATGAACAGGATTCAAAATTTTATTGAGTTCTGACCGTTTAGTTATAAAAACTATTTGAATCATTTGTCACCATCATCAACCATCAATTTGCAATTTAAATGAGAATTTTGCTAAGTAAATTGTCAAATCAATTTGCTTACATTTCATATTATTGCTATATTCGCACAAAACCGATTAAGTAAAGGCTACAAAGAAGGACAAAAATTCGTCATACCATTAAGAGATTCATTTGTACAAATCTCTTTTAGATAAAACATCAAAACAGGTCAAATACATTTGAATGCAAGCTTCAAATGCAGACTCAAGTATGGTACAAGTTTTGAGCTTTCATCAATGGGTTCCATCAAACCATTTTTTGTCAACCACTGCAAAATTCCCAACAGCATGAAGACCATTTTTACGCCTTTCATCAACTCATTCATCTTATTCATGGGCATTTCTATGTTTGTTCATGCACACCTTTTAGCCTTTTCAGGTTCTCCAAATTATGGGCTTGAAAAATACCACGAACAAGATGTTGTCCAACTAAGCCCAGAAGGAGATAGAGTTGCTTATATGAGAAATGGTTTTATATGGGTAGCCGACATCCAAAACCCCATTTACACCCAAAAAATATCTATCAAAGGCGACATCATCAGTTGGCAATGGACGCATTACCATTCCCTCCTCGTCGTCCACAAAACCGATGTAGGAATAGGTATTCTGAACGTAAACATGGATGAGTTTACCCAAACCGATATCACCCCCTTCCCCATTCATTCCGCCTATGTACTCGCTACCAGCCCCAAACGTCCCTGTACAATTGCAGTGAGCATTGAAGCCAAAGAAGATTCCCAAAATGGCATTTATCACCTTGATTTACCCACAGGCAATGCACATCGAATCACCGACTTAGGAGAGTACAGTGGCAGCGACTTTGATTCAGAATTGCACATAAAGGCATAAACAAGACAATCATTGAAGGCAGGTAATTTTGTAAAGAAAGCTTATTTCGATAAATTTGATTTTTTATCAACCCGTATACCTATCCTTGTTTTATGAAACATCTTCTACCAAAAGACACCCTATTCACTGCAATTCTCACCATCACACTCCTACTATTTGGACTTCAATTGAAAGCTCAAACTGACTTTGAGAAAGCAGATTCCATTGCTGCAAATTTTGAAGAGGTTTGTGAAACACCCGAAGACCTCGCCCAAAAACTGACTGCCACCCTGACCACTCCCGAAGAGAAGGCTAGGGTATTCTATATGTGGATTACACACAATATACGATACGACTGCCGCCAATACCACAATCCCAAACCTGTAACAATCAAGGCAGCTACTGATGAAGATTACGATAAAAAAGTGGCTGAATGGCAAAAAAAGCAAATCCTCAAAACCATTAAATTTAAGAAAGGTATCTGCGAAGATTACAGCCGCCTCTTCAAAGCCATGTGTGAAGAAGTAGGTTTGGAATCTATTGTGATTCAGGGCGATGCCAGAGACTTCAATAGACCCTACCAAAGCGAACACGACAATCCCCATGCTTGGAATTCCGTAAAAATTGGCGATACGTGGCACTTATTGGATGCGACTTGGGGAGCAGGTAAGACCAATGCCGAATTCACCAAATTCACCCGTGAGGTTTCGACCAAACTATTTTTCACCCCTCCTGCCCTATTCATTCAAGACCATTTCCCCAAAGAAGCCAAATGGCAACTCTTGAACAGCCCCTTATCCAAAGAAGATTTTGCCAACCAAGCCGCCATCAATTATGCCAATGTAAACTACAGTATCACCGATTTTGCGCCTCAGGTGGAAGACCAAACAGGAAAGAAAAAAACGGTTTGGCTTCAATTTGAAGAGATTCCCAAAGTAATCGCAATCGCCAACAAAAAAGGCAAGCAGATTGAATTTGAGAGAGTAGAACAAGACGGAAAACTAACTCTCTCTTTTCCAGCCTCCAAGGCTCGAAGCATCACTATCTACGGAGGCAAAACTTACAAGAATAAACTGCAATGGCTGGCAAAGTATGAATTGTAAAACAAGAAGGATTTGGACAAATTTGGGCGGCTTTTGCTATCTTTGAAAATTAGCATATTTCTTGCTATACAAAGAGTAATAATAACCGTCAAGTTAAGAATTATCCTGAAAGGGCATCAGCAATAGCGCAGGGCAGCGCCCTATCGATAAAATTTAAGCGTGAATCAGCCCTGAAAGGGCGCAAGCAAAGAGGATATAGAAATGCTTGCGCCATTCGAGCGTTTTACAAATATTTTACTCTTCGCTTGACGACTATGAAAAAGTCATTTTAAACGCCTAAACGGTATTCGCCAATGAAAAAGCCATACACCAAAATTTCTATGCAGCCAATCCTCACAAAAAGCTTCAAAATTCTATATACCCTTTCCACACTTTTGTTCTTGCTGGCATTTTGTCAAATAGGTCATGCCCAAAACGTGGAAGAACTCAACCAAAAAGGCAACAACAAAGCCAAAAAAGGAGATTTTGAAGGAGCCATCACTTTGTACTCACAAGCCATCAATGTCAATCCATTGTATGCCCAAGGTTACTACAATCGAGCCAATGCAAAATACGATTTGAAGAAATACGATGCTGCTTTGATTGACTTCAACAAAGCCCTAAGTTTGCAGCCTCACTACAAAGAAGCGTTCAACAACAGAGGCTTGACTTATTATCAATTGAAGGAATACAATGCTGCAAAAAAGGACTTTGACAAAGCCATTTCTTTAGACCCAGAATATTCTGTTGCTTATGGCAATCGAGGAAATGTTTTTTACCACCAAAAAAACAATACCGCAGCACTCAAAGACTTCGACCAAGCCATCCGATTGAGTCCTGACAACACTACAGCACACTATTACCGAGGCGTACTCTACTTCAAAATGGACAATTTTGCAGCCTGCCTCAAAGATCTCAATTACTTATTGAAGGTCGACCCAAATTACAGCAAAGCCTATTTTTATCGTGCTTATGCCAATTTCAAACAAAAAAAATACGAGGCAGCCATTGGGGACTTCAATTATGCCATCCAACAAATGCCCAATGAAGCAGATTCTTACTATTTCAGGGGCTTGTCCAAATACCGTTTAGACCGATTGGAAGAAGCCATCGCAGACCAAACCCAAGCCATCAGACTGCAATCGGGACACGCCAAGGCCTTCAATGTCAGAGCCGATTCTAAATACAAACTCAAACGGTACAAAGATGCAGAAATAGACTATACAGAGGTACTTAGCATCGACCCCACCTTTGCG
>JBGCDY010001150.1:0-4862 GCA_045105835.1 Chitinophagales bacterium | reverse complement strand
ATTGATCCATTGGGAGAGCCTATCGACGGTAAAGGCCCTATTAAAGGTAAGCGATATGCTATGCCTTTGGAGCGAAAAGCTCCTGGGGTAATTTTTCGCCAGCCTGTAAATGAGCCAATGCAAACTGGAATCAAAGCAATTGATGCAATGATTCCGATTGGTAGAGGACAGCGTGAGTTGATTATTGGTGACCGTCAGACGGGTAAAACTGCGATTGCGATTGATACGATTATCAATCAAAAAGAGTTTTATGACAGAGGCGAGCCGGTTTTCTGTATTTATGTAGCGACTGGTCAAAAGGCTTCTACTGTTGCCTTGATTGCAAGAACTTTGGAAGAAAATGGTGCAATGCCTTATACGGTAATTGTAAATGCTTCTGCTTCTGATCCTGCACCACTTCAATTTTATGCACCTTTGTCTGGTTGTGCGATTGGCGAATTTTTCCGTGATACGGGGCGTGCAGCTTTGATTGTGTACGATGATTTGTCAAAACAAGCAGTTTCTTACCGTGAGGTATCTTTGTTGCTTCGCCGTCCTCCAGGTCGTGAGGCATATCCTGGTGATGTATTCTACTTGCACTCTCGTTTGTTGGAAAGAGCAGCGAAAGTGATTAGCAACAATGAGATTGCTAGAGAAATGAATGACTTACCAGAAAGCTTGAAAGGCATCGTTAAAGGTGGTGGTTCATTGACTGCACTACCAATTATCGAAACGCAAGCGGGTGATGTTTCGGCTTATATCCCAACCAACGTAATTTCGATTACAGATGGTCAGATTTTCTTGACAACGGACTTGTTTAACTCTGGTATCCGTCCTGCAATTGATGTAGGGATCTCTGTATCACGAGTAGGGGGTTCTGCACAAATCAAGACGATGAAAAAGGTATCTGGTACCTTGAAATTGGATCAAGCTCAGTACCGTGAATTGGAGGCATTCTCCAAGTTCGGTTCTGATTTGGATGCTGCTACAAAATCTGTTTTGGATAAAGGCGCAAGAAACGTGGAGTTGTTGAAACAACCTCAGTATTCTCCTCTATCTGTTGCAAAACAAGTAGCGAGTGTCTATGCAGGAACTAAGAATTTGTTGAGAACTGTGCCACTTGAGAAGGTGAGAGATTTCGAAACAGATTACTTATTGAGCCTCGAAAAACGTTTCCCTGATGTATTGAAGAAATTGGGCGAGCGAAAAGGCAAAATGACTCCTGAGCTTGAGAAAGTCTTAAGAGAAGTTGCGGCAGAAACAGCATCAAGATATTCTAAATAAAATTTTATTTTTTAGGAATCGGATACCTTTAGGGTATCCGATTTCTCAATTTCCAAGATATGTCTGGACAATTAAAAGAGATAAAAACGCGAATCAAATCTGTTTCAACTACTCAACAGATTACGAAAGCGATGAAATTGGTATCTGCTTCAAAATTGAGAAGAGCGCAAGACCGTATTGTCAAAATGCGTCCTTATGCTCTCAAATTGAATGAGATATTGGCAAACATTGCAGAGGCTGCGGAAGGTGATGTCAATATTGAATACGCCAAACAACGCCCAGCAGAAAAGATTTTAGCAGTTATTTTGACTTCTGATAGAGGGCTTTGTGGAGCTTTCAACAACAATGCAGGTAAATTGATTACCGAGTTGATGGAAGAGAAATATGGCGAGCAATATGCTGCAGGCAATGTAACGGTCATGTATATTGGCAAGAAAGGCTTTGAGATTTTCAAAAAGAATAGCACACTAAACCACCTTAAAGATTACATTGATACTTTCAATGATTTGAGTTTCGAGAATGTATCTAATGTGGCAGAGTATGTGATGAATGCTTTTGTCAATAAAGAATACGATAGGGTAGAAGTTGCTTATCACCGCTTCAAAAACCAAATGATACAAATTGCAGAGTTAGAGCAATTTTTGCCTATCCAGAAATTGGAGGCTGAGGTGACGGGTAAAGAGGGCGAGAAGAAAATGAAGCCTGACTTTACGTTTGAACCAAACAAAGAGCAGTTGATTGAAGAGTTGGCTCCTAAGATTTTGAAGACTCAGTTTTACCGCTACCTATTAGAAAACAATGCGAGTGAGCATGGTGCGAGAATGACTGCAATGGCAAAAGCAACGGATAACGCTGAAGAATTAATCAACGATTTGAAAGTTGTTTACAACCGAGCAAGACAGACTGCTATTACCACACAAATCGTAGAGATTGTGAGTGGTGCAGCAGCATTGCAAAGTGAATAAGGATAATTGAGTAAGCATTGCTTACTGAAACACAAGAAATCCCCCAAAGTATCTATTTACTTTGGGGGATTTTTGTTTTATATAGAATCTGATTTATGTGTAATTATTTTTAATAAAAGAATTGTTCTATTAAAATTTAATGTGTAAAAAATAATTAGAAATATTGATTTTTTATTAGAAATATTTGATTTAACATATAAGAAATAATGACTGTTGCTTGAATTGGGAAATAATACTTTTTGATTTATAGCCGACATTTTACTCTAAAACATTGTTAAACAAATGTTAAAAAGCAATTGTTTTGGTGCCCTATCCGTTTAGATGTGTGTTCTATAAAACCGTTAAGTATTTTCTTAATATCTATGCGAGGGTTAAAAAAGTAAAGAATACTTGTTTTCTATTGATTTTGGTATTATCTTTGCACCCCGAAATTAGATTTTGCTTTTTTAATTTAGATAGAGGCAAATTTCTAAATCACGTTTTTTTAGACTTTCATCGGTTTTTGTAAAGCCATTGAAGAGATTCTGAAACGTGCATTTTTTTACTAATTTTATTTCTATGAAGAAGAAATTTATAGCGGCTGTTATTTCGGTTATTTTTCCGTTATCAGCTGGTACAGTATCTGTAGATGCAGATGTTGCTACACTCACTACAACAGAGGTCGAAAATCCCACTCAAAATCTTGCAGACCTTTATTTGATAGAAAAAGCAGACCTATACACGGATGCTCCTGGAGAATTTGAGCGAAAAGTTCGAATCATGGCTCGCAGTCTAAATGTTCCACCTGAATGGGTGATGGCAGTTATTCATTCAGAGTCTCGTTTTAATCCTAAAATAAAGAACAGAAAAGGTTCTGGTGCAAGAGGGCTTATCCAATGGATGCCCCATGTATATAGAAATATGGGTGTCAAAAGACTGCCCTCATCATCTGTCGCACAATTGGACTTGGTAGAGCAGTATCTATGCGAACGTCAATCAGAGGTAGGAAACTACCGAAATTTGACCGATTTGAGACTGGCTGTTTTGTATCCTGTAGCAGTTGGAAAATCTCAAAACTATGTGCTTTACCGCAAACCTTTCTTGGCTTATGAGCAGAATATGGGTTTGGATGTCAATAAGGATGGTAAGGTGACTGTTAAGGACATTTCTCAAAAGATGAAAGCAGAGTATGGAGAAGCTTTCAACATCAGCTTGAACTAACATTTATTGAAAAATTGATACTATTCGATTGATAGAAGCCGAATGCAAGAAATTGTATTCGGCTTTTTTTGTGTGGTTTTGTGGAGGAAAGAAAATAGTGTGGTGGGAGAGGGCGTTTATAAAATAGATGAATTTGAAACTGTAAAGTTAGGACTTATATGACTGTCTATTTGAGAATAATGATTGGGCTTATGTTTTTATGTTCTTGTAATAGCACGAAACAAATCTTTAATAGAGATATTGAGCAAGTAACTATTGTTGCCATCAACTATAAAGATTTAGGTGTTACTACTATGAGAGAAAATATATTTGATGAACCAAAATCAGGGCTGAATAGCTATAGTGAAACAATTCAAGATTCTACTTTTATTCGCCAAATAAAAGAACGAATACTGAAATCATCCTATTTGAAGCCTCAAAAAAGAGATTTTTGGAATCTTGGACATGACGTATGGTTAGGTTTAGCTTTTCAGTTCAATGAAAGTGAGAAAATGTATGTTACGTTTTCAAGAGAAGGGTACATAAAAATAGGAAATAATTTTTATGAATATGATGATGGTTTGGCTAATTTAATTCACGAAAAACTTCCCTTGCCCATATTGAAAACTTTGCCAGAAGATTATCCTTCTTGCAAACATTATAAAATGACACGAAAACGAATTAGAGAATTGAATACTCATCGGAGGAGGGTGAGTAAAGGGCTTGTTGAGTAGATGTTATATCGAAAACAAAAGGGCTGCTAAATCAATTCAAATGACAAGGTTGAAGAATTACAGATGAAAAAAATATTGTTCTTAGTATTTATATTGGTAAGTTGCCACCAACAAAAATACCTTTTTCCTATCCACAAACCAGAAAGCATCCATCCAAAGCATTTCTCTAAAGCATGGATATACCCAAGTGTTTATTGGCGAAAGGATAGTATTGGGAATGATGGAATTCGCAGATTATTATATGCCACACAGTTAGCCGCATTTGATTTTGAAGGAAAGGCATTGTGGTCAGATATAGAACCATTATTAGGAAAGCCTAATTATATAGATGAAGATTCTATTTTTATAGATTACTATTACAACCTCACCAACTATGTACGGTATGGAGAAAACGAGGAAGAAAAATTTAATCCGAATAAAAGGTATATGGATGATTATTTGTACGTGCTAGGTCAAGAAATACTGATTTTTGTTATTGATAAGAAAACAGGAATAGTCAAATATTTTTATAGGAATGTTACTTGTGGATAAAATAACAACCAGAATAATATTTAGGAGGAGCAGCTTTTTTTTTTTCTTTTACAATTTTTGTGAAAGTAGTAACTTTCCACCAAAAATAATAATATGAAAGAAGTATATACTGAATTGTTGAATATAAAGAATTTAGAAATAGAGCGAGTAGAAATGAGTTCTAGCCGCATAGATATTTACTGTAAAATAG
>JBGCDY010001149.1:0-12480 GCA_045105835.1 Chitinophagales bacterium | reverse complement strand
CGCATTAAAAATAACCTTCACTGGTTCACCATCCTTTTAGATTACCTACAACGATGGCGAAACGGAAACAACGGTTGATGGCATAGAAGAAAACCCACATTATGTGGTTTTGAGTCCGCAAAAAACAGCAACTTATACTTTGGTGAATATGGGAAGTGCGGCTTGTGAGGGAACGGTTGAAGGTGAGGCGAAAGTGACGGTTTTGCCTCCTTCTCAATACGAAGAAGCCACGGGTTCGGGGCTTCCTGTTTGGCCTTTTGTATCGAGTGTCGAGAACACTTGTGAGGTTTGGACGTGGTTTCCAGAAGAGGATTGGGAGTTGATAGCTTGCCCTTTTAATAGCACTGCTGTAGCGTCGGGAACGGGTTTGACTCCTTGTGGTGAGCCTTTGTTTTATGTCTATCATACGGGTGAGGAAACGCCCAATCAGTTGTTTGTGACCGATACAAATGGGCAACCTTTGCATACCGAAGGCATGAATGCCTTGGTGGAAAACAAGGAGTTGCAGCTTGTGCCTGTTCCCGAAGCCTTCAATGAGTGGTATGTCGTTTACAGCATTTTTACAGACGAAATTTTGGCAGGTGGTCGAACGGCTTACACGCCTACCCATGTGGTGTATTCTCGGTTTTTTTACGATGGCAATTCCTTTCATTTTATAGAGAAAGATGTGGTTTTGGAGGCTGGCGGGCAAGTGCGGACTTATACCGAAGGCAAGGCAATTTCGCAACGAATGGGGGCGGATGAAAACTTTCATTACTTCTTTGCTTGTCGCCGAAAGTGGGACAGCAATACGCTTTCACTCGACCGATTTATTGTTGACAATCAAAATATTCGGTGGGACAAAGGCACGAGCTCGACACAAGAGGATTTTTGGGATTTGAGTATCGCAGGTTCTCCTATCGAAATCAGTCCGCAAGGCGATAAAATAGTGGTTGTGAATCGCAACCAGTCTTATACCGCAGCCGATTTGTTGATTTTTGATTTGCAGGAATTCAACCTTTCTTCAATGCGAAAAGTGTCTTTGGGAAAGCTCATCTTGATGCCCGATTTTGAGAATTTGTTTGAACCTATGAAAGTAGATGATGTGGCAACTACGGTGGCTGGTTTGGGCTTTTTGAAGAACCTATCTCGCAAAATATTTGATGCAGAATTTAGCCCTTCGGGTGATTTTTTGTATTTCTCCAATGGCGGATTCGTGAGTTCTAACTACACGAATGTCACCTATTTAGGGCAAATTGATTTGACTACGCCTTATCCTTATCAAGTGCGATTGCAGGTACAAACCACACCTGATGACGACTACAATGTGGAAACGGGGCGAGGCTGTGTTTACACAACGGCTTGTTTGAGCAAGTACCAACCCATCAACAACATAGAACTCGGTTACGACGGTCGTTTGTATTTCCAAAAACAGACCACCAACAAACTCTATGTCGTTCCCGAAACCAATCTACCGATGCCACAACGTTTGATTCCTGGAGACGTGGATTTGAGTACACCCGAATCACCAAACTTACCCTTGAATGGTGCAGTAAGTGCATTTCCACAATCGATTGACGGCTACCAATACATCCCTCCAAATTTCGCCAAATTCAATATCCCCGTACAAATCGAGGACTGCAATGCCTGTTTGGATGCGGAACAATTCCCTGTGACGGTGGAGCTACAAACAGCGGATGGCGAGCTGATTAAATCAGAGGCGATTTCAGAATGCCCTGCTGCAATTGAAGTTTGTTTGGATATTAGCCAGCAATATCGCTTGTTTTACAATGGAATGTACATCGAAAATATTTTGGAGGACGGCAAATTGTGGGCTGAATTGCCCTATACTTTTCGGCAAAATGTGGATGTAGATTTGGTCTTGGAAGAAATCGCTCCAATGTGTTTGGGGGCAGCTGTAATCGAATTGAAGGCTACTCCCATCGGTGGTGAATTTTCTGGAAATGGAGTTGAAAATGGTGTTTTTTACCCTTCAATAGCAGGGCTTGGAACACATACGATTTACTACGAATACACCGATGCCTCTACGGAATGCATGGCTTTGGAAAGCATGGAAATTGAAGTGGTGGGCGTGGAAATTGATGCGGGTACTTCACCCACGATTTGCCCCAATGAAAGTGTGCAGTTACAAGCTTCCAATGCTCCAGATTACCTTTGGACTCCTTCAACGGGACTCAACCAAACCAACATCGCCAATCCCACTGCAAATCCTTCACAAACTACCACCTATCAAGTCGAAACGACAGACGAAAATGGCTGTACGGCAATGGATGAGGTGACGGTTTACATTGCGCCTCCACCCGTTTTGCCTCCCTTCAATACCTATATTGACACCACAAATTGTGGAGATACGCCTTTGCAAATCGAAATAACGGACATTTTGTATATCTCGGATTATGAATACCATTGGACTCCGACAGAAGGTGTTTCTGACCCCAATATTGCTTATCCTACCATCACTCTTTCAGAAAGTGCGACCTACACTTTGGAGGTCAAAAACAGCTTGGGTTGTGCTTTGGAACAGGAAATCACTATCAATATTGAAGAAGCAGAGGGAACGTTGGATTTGGGCGAAAATCAAGTGATTCCTTGCGGAGAAAGCTTGACTTTGAAAGCTCCTTCGGGAAATACATACCAGTGGTTTCCAGCTTCAAGCTTAAGCTGTTCAGACTGCTCCAATCCCACTGCAAACCCTACCGAAACGACTACCTACCATTTGATTTTTGAAGAGCCTAATGGCTGTATAGCAGAGGATTCGGTGACCATTGAAGTGCTGGAATTTACCTTCGATTTGGGGAATGATGAAAAAATAAATTGTGGTGAAACGGTGGAGTTGAATGCGCCAGAAGGAAATGCTTATACTTGGTTTCCAACGAACAACCTGACTTGTTCGGACTGTCAAAATCCGACTGCAAGTCCTGGTCAAACAACGACTTACCATTTGATTTTTGAAGAATCTAATGGTTGTATAGCGGAAGATTCGATTACCATTGAGGTGTTGGATGCTGTGCTGGATTTGGGTGGAGATTTGGAGGTGACTTGTGGGGAAAGTGTGGAATTGAATGCGCCCAATGGAAATGCCTATGAGTGGTTTCCTTCAACGGATTTGGATTGTTGGGACTGTCAAAACCTCACTGCAACACCTTCTGAAACGAGGACTTATTACCTACATTTCATCAACTTCAACAATTGCTTCATTGAGGATTCGATTACGATTGAAGTAGCTCCCAATACATTTGATTTGGGCGAAAACCTGCAAGTAGAATGTGGCGGTGATGTGGCATTGAACGCACCCGAAGGAAATTCCTACGAATGGTTTCCTTCCTCAAAATTGACCTGTTCGGATTGTCAGAATCCTATTGCAGAAAGATTGAAGGAAAGCAGGACTTATCATTTGATTTTTGAAGATTTGAATGGTTGTGTGATGGAGGATTCGATTCATATAGAGGTGTTGGAACCTGTATTGGACTTGGGGGAAGATTTGCAGGTGGCTTGTGGTGAAACAGTGGAATTAAATGCTCCTGAAGGATTTTCTTATCATTGGCTACCCCTTACTGCTTTTAGTTGTGCTACTTGTCAAAGCACTACGGTTACGGCTTATGAAACAAAACAATATCGTTTGGTGCTTGAAACCTTGAATCATTGTTTGGTGATAGATTCAATTATTATTGAAGTGGTGGATGAAATAGAAACTGCTTCGGAAGAATTGACTTTTTGTGAGGTGGAAAATGTGGTGTTGGAGGGAGGGGATTTTGTGGAATATAAATGGTCGGATGGTTCGGATTTGGCTTCAATTGTGGTGGACAATGTGGGTGTGTATTCGGTGACTTTAACGAGTGTGGAGGGCTGCAAATCGGTGAAGGAATTTGAGGTGAAGGAATATGAACAGCCACAAGTGACCATTGAAGGCGATGCCGAAATTTTGGAGGGGGAAATGGCGGTTTTGACTGCTATGCCCGATTTTGATTTGTACGAGTGGTCAAATGCCTCCACAAATCAAACGATTGCGGCTTCAATGACAGGTGTTTATGCCGTGACGGTGACGGATGTGAATGGCTGTACGACAATGACCTCTTTTGCTGTCACCTTACCAAATGATTCCTTACCTGTGGATACACTGCCAATCGATACGATTCCCGACCCGCCCATTGTGGAGGACTTGGAAAATAGGTTGGTGGTGCCGACTGCTTTTTCTCCAAATGGGGATGGCATCAACGATGTGTTTTGGATTCAGGGGCGAAATGTGGCGGAGGTTCACTACTCGATTTACAATCGTTGGGGGCAGAAAGTGTTTGAAGCGGGTGATTTGGTGGCGACTTGGGATGGTCGTTTTCGAGGGCAAGATTTGGATTTGGGGATGTTTGTGGTGGATGTTTGGGTGCGGTATTTGAATGGGAAAGAGGTGGTTAGTAGGGGATGGGTGGTTTTGGTTCGGTGATTTGATTTTCTTTAATGTAAACTTTCAATTGCTTCTTCCATGGATATTTTTTCAGTCAAAAAAGTATTTATTAATTCAAAATTGGTATCCATAGTCGCAATATTGTTTTTGATAATTTGGTCTATTAATTCTGTCGTAAGAGTGCAGTTCTGATACATAAAACTGGTTTTGAATCTTATCTCTCCATCCGAAAAATCCATTTCAAAACTGCCAAAATAGAGTGTGAAGTTTATTCTCAAAAGCAATTCTGCAATTTTACTCCTAAGTTTTTCTGGTACGTTTATAGGATATATGCTGAAAAAGATGAATTTTTTATCTTGCTCATCATTGTCAAGAACACAATGAAACTTACCTTTTTCAGTTCGAACTCCAAGCATTGCAATTTCTTGGTTTTGTTCAGGGAGAATATATTTCCATCCTTCGTTTTCAAAATATTCAAGTATTTGCTTAAACATAATTGTATTTTTTTACTTGTTTTTTATTGACGTAAGGATGAAATTCATTTAGTGCATTGAAGTCCTGTATGTGTACTGTTTTTAACTGTAAATCAGATATGTAAAATTGAAAATAATCTTGTAATCCATTGACTTTGGATAGTTTTTTGACCTTACCCAATATTTTAACTGGCTGAATAATCTTAATAGCTACTTCAGGAATTTCTACTTGGTGGTAGTATTTGTGAAAGTTATAGAAGTAATCTTTGGCTGTCGTGCCTGCAAAGTTTATCTGGCTAATTTCTGCAACTTCTTTACTGATTTGTTCACGAGGGGTTTCTTTTAGATAGTTGTCTAAAAATGTCATTATGTTGTCGTGAATATGTGTTTTTTTATCCATTTTGTGGGAATGTTCTGATGTGATTAAATGAGGTAACCATATCTGATTTTTTATCTATCAAACAAACAATGAAAATCGGATTTAGGTTGATGAAATTCCGCCTATTAGCAATAAATTTTATGATTTCTTTTGGGTCAATGCTTGTATCTATCGCTCTTATTGCACGGTAAGGGAATAGGTTTTTCCGTTTTAAAAACTCAATGAAATGTGCAATTCCCCAATTCTTAGTTTCTTCAATTTCTCTCAAACGACTCATAATTTCTTGGAAACGAATCATATCAATTCTATTTCCTGCTAAATCTAAAAATGAGTGGTCATTTATTTCTAATGTAGCTTCAAAGATATGATACTTACGTTTATAGTTTTTTTGCCCATGAGAATGTGCCATACCAATGTTGTTATCCCAGAAATAATATCCCGTTCCTAAAAACTTATGTTGACTGGTATCTCCTTCAATATGTGTTGATAGAAATGCCCCGTTTTTCTTGATTTCCTCAATAGTTCCTTGCTTACTACAAGTGTGGTGCCCTATAATTTGCATGTTTCATTTATTTACCTAAACTACAAATGTTTTTGCAATATAAAAAATAAATTTTGTTTGTTTTCATAAGAACGAAGTACTTATTTTGTGTGTTTTAAAGAAAAATATGAAGCTTATGAAAACAATTACGATTCCAAAAACAGAATATTTTGAGATGAAATCTACGATTCAACAATTGGAGGAACAGTGTCAGAAACTTTTGAATAAAGTAGAGATTTTGCAAGGTATTAGAAAGAGGGAGTAACAAATCTTCTGAATAAGTTTTTAACCATACTTCTTGTATTTTACTTTATCATCACCTCAAAACAGTCAAAAAATGAGCGCAGGAGAAAAGTTAAATCCTGAACCCTATACCTTTGAAGAATACTTGGCTTTGGAGGAAAAAACAGAGCATAAAAGTGAATACCACAATGGGCGGATTTATGCGATGTTGGGAGGAAGTTTTTCCCATAGTATCATTGGTGGAAATATGACCACTGCATTGAATAAGCAAATTGAAGCAAATGGCAAAAAATGCCGTGCTTCTAATAGCGATTTGATGGTATATATCGAATCTGTAAACAAAAGTGTTTACCCTGATGTAGCAGTAGTTTGTGACAAACCCGAATTCAAAGACAAAAATAAAATCATCTTACTGAACCCGATGCTAATTGTTGAAGTACTCTCCAAGAGTACTGCTGCCTACGATAGAGGCGAAAAATTCAGAATGTATCAACAGTTACCTTCCTTCAAAGAATACCTAATTGTCAGTCAAGACCAGCCGAAAGTAGAGTGTTTTTACAGAGAATCAAAAGACCTTTGGCGTATTTCGTATGCGGTGGGTTTAGACAAATCCATTCACCTCTATTCAATGGATTGTGATATCCCTTTGACCGAAATTTACAGCTTTATAGAGTTTGAAGAAGGTGTCCAAACGGAGTTGGATTTTGATTAGTGTTTCCCTCACTTGACCTCCGCCACTCCCCAATAATTAAAGCTCAAAACCTTTGCACCAGGCAAATACATACTCTCCAAAGATTTCATCCTAAAACCATTGTCCTCAAAAGCCAAAGGAATATCTCGGTTCAGATTGCAGCCTCCACCAATGCGTTTCCAAAGCGGGTTGATTCTATTTTGCCATTTTTGGACAGCCACATCAGGAGCTTTTCCATGCTCACAAAACACAATTGTACCATTGGGTTTCAATACCCGTTTGATTTCGTCAAAGGCTTCGTTCATGTTGGGAATCGAACAAAGGGTGTAGGTGAAAACTACGGTGTCAAAGCTGTGATTGTCGGCAGGAATGTCTTCCGCATAAGCTTTGATGAATTCGACATTGAAGGGAAGGGCTTGTAAATCAACCGTTTTTTCATTCCATGTTTCTACGGAAGGGTCAATGGCGGTGAGGTGTTGGACTTCGTGGGATTTGTAGTAGGGGAGATTCAAGCCCGAACCCACACCAATTTCCAAGACCCTGCCTGTCGCCAAAGGAATGATTTTTTCTCTTTGGCGCATGTTGGGTTTGAGCTGGCAAGCCCAATCAATCATTTTGGGGAGAATGTATTTATTGTAGGGATTCATATTGAGGAGGATTTGTTGGGTGATTATTCTTCTCCATAATCACAACCTCCAATGGATTCCAACTTGCGGTTGTTGTCGATGAGCGAATATAGGAGTGCGCCTTTGTGGTGATTTTTTTCGGTTTTGATGAAGTAATCAAATTCTACGCTTACGTCAATCAGCCCTGAATCGCCAATTGGAGTGATTTCGCCTACCTTGACATTGGAGATAAGGGAACCTTCTGGGATGTTTTCGCAGATGCCTGTTCCCATATTGTGTTCTACATCGTTGATGATTTGGTCGTCAAAGGAAGAACCCGCAGGTTGGACATAGGGCGTTTGTTGACTGGCATTGAAGGCAGAGTTGATGGCTAATAATACGGCTAAAACAGTGACTCCCTGTTTCCAGCTTTTGGAGATAAATCTATTTTTCCACAAGGCGTATAATCCAAGAGGAAGGAAAAAGAAACAACTAAGCGCAACGACCCATGTATGGTCGTACCATTCTTTTTCGATTTGATGTTCGGTCATTTGTTTGAGTATTTGGTTGTTTAATGTTTGTAGTTTTCAACATGCCAATCTTTCACATTGCATTCTTTGCTGTCAAAACTGATTCCGACCAAAATAATTTGTTTTGAAGTGTTTTGGAAAGCCTCTGCATACTTTTGCTCTGCAATTTGATTCATGGCTTTTTGGGCAGAAGCGTCCAATTTGAATTCCATGATGTAGAGGTAGTCATCCACTTCAATTTTGGCATCAATACGCCCTTGGTGTTTGCTCATTTCGACATCAATGTGAAGCCCTAAAAACTTAATGAGTAGGTAAATGATACTGTGAAAATAACCTTCCCATGCTTTGAAGAGTTTGGTTTCATCTTCGGCAGTAGGAGTTTTTTTGTTGATTTTTGGGTGGAGTTGGTAGGCAATATCGGAAAATAGAATTTTGAGTTGTGCGATAAAAGTTTCCATATCATTCTCCTCCAATGCCTCCTCGATGTAGATTAAAGAAGTATCTACTTTGGTCATGGTCAAATGCGAACGGAATTCAATCAAATTCTGTACAAAAGATTCTTCGACTTCTTGATTGGGGTAGCCCAAAATATAAGTAGGCCGCCCTTTTTTCAAGGTTTTTTGTTTGATAGTCAAATAACCCGTCTGAAAAAGGAGGTGATGAAAATCCAAGTTTTTGAGCGTAAACTTATCAAAGGATTGAGAACGCCACTTCATTTTTGTAATTTTCTCTAAATCTATTTTTTGTTTTTTGATGACCTTCATCAAAAGAGTGGGCGTTCCTGTGGCAAACCAATAATTTGCAATTTCTCCTTTTTTGAAGAAGTTTAATAGCGAAAAAGGATTGTAAACAAAGGTTTTTCCATCCCAAGAATAGCCATTGTACCAACGCTTTAATTCTTGCAGCAATGTTTTTTCCTTCAATCCCAATTGAGTTGCGACTTGAGTGATATAAGACGCAAAATAAGTTTCCAATTCGATTTGAGTAATACCACATAAATCGGCTGCGGAGGGGTCTATCGTTAAGTCATCTAAATTATTCAGTTCCGAAAAAATGGATGTTTTGGCGAATTTGCTAATGCCTGTAATGAAAAGAAAATGAACATAGTCATCTACAATTCCGTCCTTTAACGCTCCATAGAAATTTTTTAGAATATCTCGGTTGGTTTCAGCTTGTTTGAAGTCTTCAATATAATCTATAATGGGTTTGTCGTATTCATCAATTAAGATGACAACCTGTTGTTCATTTGAGAGAACCTTTATTAATTCTGTAAACTTATCTTTAGAGCTTTTTTTCTCCAGATTGATTTCATGTCTTTTGGCAATATCATCTATATACTGGGAAAGTCTGGTCTCTAAGTTTTGATTTCTATAATCTATTTCTGTAAAAGACAAACGAATAACAGGTTTTGGCTGCCAATCTATTTTATCATAAATCCACAAATCTTTGAATAATTCTTTATTTCCCAAAAAGATTTGTTCTAAAGTAGAAATTAACAATGATTTGCCAAAACGACGTGGACGAGAAAGGAAATTGGGTTTGCTCTTGGTAATGATTCCATAAATTTGTTGGGTCTTATCCACATACAAGTCGCCATCTTCAATAATTCTTTTGAAGCCAGATTCACCTATGGGTAATGTTTTCATTTTCATGCTACTAAGATAAGAAAAAATCAAATCAATTTCTTACGCTTCAACAAGCCATACCCCTTATAAACCAAAGCCAAAAAGACATAGAAATGAATAAAGCCAACAGTATTACCAAATAGATAAGTCAAAATGGGTTCGCTATCGTTTCCGAGAACGAGCGTTTGGGTAAATTGATTGATGAACAACAATCCGTAAATGCTCAAGCCTGCATAGACCAATACATTGACTGCAAAAGAACTGATTGCAGTAGAAACACTTTCGTCAGGAGCATCTTTTTTGTAGCCATCCTTGGTTTGGTACTTGTGGGGAAAAAATTGGCGGTCGAGATAGGAGAAGTACTTGTCTTGTAAGAAGCCAATGATGATGATGAGTACCAAGAGTGCAAACACTTTATCTACACGTCCTTGACGCTGTCCCACTCTCCAAATCAAAGAACCAATTCCTCCTTCATTTCCCAAACTTTCGGCAATGATGATATAGGTCCATGAAATGGCGGTTAATACCCGAATGTCGTCGGACAATTTGGAGATAACAGCAGGAATATAGACGGATTTGATGGTTTGCCATTTGGTGGCACCCAATGTATAGACGGTTTTGGTATAGACACTTTGAACATCGTCAATGCGTTGGACAACAACGGGAAGTAGGTAAATCAAGATACCAAATGCCAAAAAATGGATTTTCATGGAAGTCCCCAAACCAAACCAGATGATGAACAAACCTGTTACGGCGGTCAAGGGTATGAATCGGAAGGCATCCACTTGTTTTTGGAGTGTGCCTCTGAACAAGGGAAATAAACCAATCAAAAATCCCAATGGAATGGCAATGGCGATGGATTCGGTATAACCTGCCAAGTTCAAACCAATCGAACGACAAAGGTTTTTGAATAAATCGTTGTCGAAGTAGAGTTCACTGTAAGAGGTCAAAACTGCCCACGGACGGGGCAAAATGCCTGAACGCACGATTGGGTCATCGCCTGCGGTGAGGATGTACCAAACCAAAATCAACAATAAAATGCCAATGATTTCGAGTATCAGCCGTGTTCGTGTGTCGAGTGTGCCTCGGAGTTTGAAGAGATGATTCATGGGGTTTATTGTTGTATTGCTCTATTGTTGAATGGCTTTATTGCTAATGCTTTCCTCAAGCAATTCAACAATAAAGCCATATAACAGTTTTTTGATTATTCCGCCACCAACTGAAATTCTGTTCTTCTGTTTTTGGAGCGGCAAGCCTCTGTATCGTTTTTCTCACAACCTTTGACAGGTCTATCTGGACCATTCCCAACGATGATGAATCGGTTTACATCCATGTCATAAGCCGTTTCGAGGTATTTCGCCACGGATTGAGCACGTTTGAGGGAGAGTTTTTTGTTCATTGTAGTAGAACCTACATTGTCGGTATTTCCCTCCACACGGATTCGAGCATTGGAGAATGCTTTGGCTACATCACCAAATTGAAGGTCAATGATGGTTTTGGCATTTTCACCCAACTCCGATTTCCCTGTAGGAAAACTGATACTAATAGGTTTTGACGCAATGGCAGGAGCCGTTTTTTGTTTTGCAGTAGGAGCCTTGAAGACCTTGCCTTCTTCCGAAAGGTGGATATCTCCACTTAATTTGGCACTGCTGATAGCACCAGGATAGGAGATGGTTCTCCAATTGGGCCAGCCTTTTTTGGCAAAGCCTAATTTTTCGTAGGTCTGTCCCATTTTGGTATAAAGCGTTTCGCCTGTTACCCCTTTGTATTTTGGATTTCTACCGAAGAAGTTGAGGTTGTCGCCATGTGTGGTGAGGCGGACATTGTTGATTCCTCCCAAAGCATCTTGCTCCGAAATACCTGTACCGTCAGCCATGATTTTTGCCGCTTTTTTCTTGGCTTCTTCCGAAGCGTTGATTTCTGCTGCGCCAATCATAAACCCTTCATAAAGTTTGTTCACCTTGTCTCGATTGGCATCTACCCATGATTTTTTGGCGATATACACGTCTGCTACAATGTGCGAAGCGTCACGGGTACTTTGCAATACCGTCGAACCAGGTACGTCCCTCACAATGATTTCGTCATCTGGACTCCAAACGACTGCTGCATCCAAACGCTCGCTTTTGAAGGCAGTCGCTGCATCAATAGCGGAAGGCACTTCTTTCACCTTGATGTCGTCCAAAGTCATACCTGCGGCTTCCAACATCCAAATCAAGAAGGTTTGGGAAGGTGTCGAAGGCGTAACGGCTACGGTTTTGCCCCTCAAATCGTTGATGCTTTTGATGCCTCTACGGGCTACAATGGCATCTCCTCCTCTTGACCAATCGACTTGAAATAAAATCTGCGGGTCGTATTCCTTCAATCCTTCCATTTCGGTGGTCAATGCATCGGCTGTTGTACCCAAAAGGTGTACTTCATCCGCTTTCCAAGCACTTCGGGAAGCATCAAAATCGTCAATAAGCATGAAGTCTACATCTAAGCCATAGTCTTTGGTAAAGCGAGATTTTGCGGAGTGTTTGAAGCCTTCATTGAAGTACTGTCCACCTGCATAACCGCCCCATGTAAAGGCTTGTACTTTGATGACATCGCCATCAGAGGCTATTTTGTTTCCTTCCTTTTTGATTTCTTCTTTTTGCTCTTGTCCTTTTTTGCCTTCGGCTAATTTATTGCCAAGTTCGGTGTTGTTTGCCAAGTAGTACAAACCTCCACCAATACCACCTACGATAAGTAAGGTGATGAGGAATTTTGAAAAGCCTGTTAGGCGGGAATTTTGCTCTGCCATATTTTTAATGTTTTTGGGGTTGTTTGGTTAATGATATCGTAATGAAAGTTTCTCAACAATGTGACAAAACTGGCGCAACATCCCCCTGCCCCCCTTCTAAGGGGGAATTTTCCAATAATGCGGCAACTCCCCCTTTGAAGGGGGACTTAGGGGGATCTAAATGCACGTATTTTGCCATAGAATCATGTTAAGAAACTTCCACGGTATCACTG
>JBGCDY010001148.1:0-3831 GCA_045105835.1 Chitinophagales bacterium | reverse complement strand
CATTTTCCACCACGGTCTTGATTGGTCATCGTTCTATTATCCGCCGCCATGCCACGAGTACGATTGTTTGCATTGTTGTTCACATAGCGATTTCCTTGAATGCGGATAACTTCTCCGACACTCCCCAGTACCTTCATGGTTAGGTTTTGAGAATTCAAGAGCCAAACATCGTTTCCTTCAATGCGGATTTTTAAAGCGTTCTCGGTTTTCTGGCTATTCACGTCCACAATGTCCTGCAAACTCCCACAAGCAGGTTTGTCCTTGTCCAAAACCTTGAACCAAACATCCACCTGCTTGCCATATTCATAGCCCATTGTAGTCAGGTAACTATCTTCGCCAAATCTTAGGTCATTGGCAGGAATGGCATCAAAACGGTAGGTCAAACTTCCATTCTCCTCTCCCAAATCTATCTGAGCCGTTCCTTTAAATTGCATATCATAATCACAATCATCCGTTCCGATGACCTTCAAACTCACCAGCTCAATCTCAATAGAAGACTCAACAATTTCACCTTTTGCATCGTCATTGACCAAGGCAATTTGCACTTGACCAAAAACTGAATAGCAGCTAAATAGCATAGCAAAAATCAGGTAGTGTTTTTTCATGGTGATGGGGTTTTTAGGAGTAAGAAAATTTACATTTGATAGACAGGCATTTGAAATTCAGTATTTGAAGGGCATTAATCCCCCTTATGATGGAGAGTTTTTAGAATCAAAGGTTTAAATAAGGAGTGATTTATTCTTAGGAATCCTGAAAAAATAAGGTTACAAATTTCGCTTTGCTTATTCATCCGATGAGGGCTTTCAATATTATGGTTAATAAGCACTTATGTCTTAGCCCTCATCGGATGAATTTTAAAATAGCTTGCCCCGAAAACTCGGGGTTAATTTCGCAGTATTCCTTAACCAATGTTTTAAAACTCTAATTTGGTGAATAAGTAAAACTAAAATGATAATTTGCTCTATGCTATTTCGACAAAATACTAATTCCTGACCCTCCTATAAATCCTATCATTGATGGTCAATTGTTGTCTTTTGGTATCCACTGCAATACTCAAAAAATGGTCGTCCGTATTTCCATCCCCCGAAATATGGTGCGCCTTCAAAATAATCAAACTCTCGATTTCCTTCACAATATCATACCGTCCATTTGCCTTAAAGGGCGGGTAAGCTTCAATCGAATAATTTCTTTCTGCAAAATGGTAATTGAAGTACCACGGCTCACCCGTAGGCGTTTTTCCCTCATGTCGCCAAGTCCCCCGAATAAATTTATTGTGCAATATTTTCCCGCTTTTTTTGATGCTCACCATAAAAAAAGCAAATACACAAAGCAGAAATACAATGGTCATCAAAATAAGCGACCAGTTGATTGTATTGTAATCCATATTCTTGTTTGATTAAAATTTTAAATCCTTCAAATATCCCTTAACAACCTTTTTCACCACATCCATTTTCGACCACAAAATAAAATGCCCGTCTCCTTCCATCATTTGAATATCGACTTTAGAACTGTTCACCAACATTTGTTTGGCAAAATCTGCATTACCTTTTGGCACAAGTGTATCCTCCATTCCCTGCAAAACCGTCACAGGGCATTGAATATCTCTCCACAAAGGCAACATTTTCTCCAACTCCTTCTTCAATGGCAAAATTTCTTGGTTGCAAACCCGAAAAGCAGGCGGTATCAAACTCCGAATCCCCCACCAGTCCAAAGGTTTACGCCACCATTCTTGCGGCTCCAATTCAGGACTAATCGAAGGGGCAACCATGACCAAAGCATCGACCCACTCCCCATAATCCATCGCCATTCTCGCAATCAAAGGTCCGCCATACGAATGCCCCACTAAGATAATATTTCTATCAGCATATTTTTCCAAAATGGGTTTCAGCTGCAATGCTTGTGATTGAAGTGAACGCTCGGCATTTCCAAAATCAGAATAACCAAACCCTGTTCTATCTACTGCAATGAGCAAAGCGTTTTCAGACAGTGTTTTATCAGTCAAATAATCCATATAAGCATCCAAAGAACCTGGTGAACCATGTGCCATTAACACCAAATTTTGGGAATCATCTTTCCCGACTTGCAGATAGTTCATCTTGCGCCCATCCACTGAATAATTCTGAAAAGAAAAATCTTCAATGCCTTTTGCTTCAAAAACTGTCTTTTGCTGCTCATTTGATGTCCGCATGGTCAATACATTGGAGTGAGCAAACAGCATCCAAAAAATAAAGAATAAGACCAGTAGGTATCGTTTTTTGAAGGTCATAAGCAAATGAGAAAATCTTTCGTAATTCAAAAACAGGCACTTGAAAAGGAATGTTTTGCAATACATTTTTTAATTTCTATTTTCATTTTAATTTTTATTGACCCTGAGGTGTTATCTTTGCCAACATGAGTAAAAACCAGCACTTAGTAGCACCTTCTATATTGGCTGCAAATTTCGCCAATTTACAAGCAGATGTGGAAATGGTCCACCAAAGTGAAGCCGATTGGTTCCACATTGACATCATGGACGGACAGTTTGTGCCCAATATTTCTTTTGGGTTTCCGATTATCAAAGCCATCAGACCCTTGAGTGACAAGGTTTTTGATGTGCATTTGATGATTGCTACACCTGATGACTATTTGGAGGACTTCCAAAAAGCGGGCGCAGACGTATTGACGGTTCACTACGAAGCGTGTAAGCATTTGCACCGAACGATTCAGCAAATCAAGGTTTTGGGAATGAAGGCAGGAGTGGCATTGAATCCACATACGCCTGTTGGTCTTTTGGAGGACATCATTGCTGATTTGGACTTGGTATGTTTGATGTCGGTCAATCCTGGGTTTGGTGGACAAAAATTTATTCCGCACACTATTCACAAAGTGCGACAACTCAAAGCACTTATTCAACGTACTCATTCTAAAGCCTTAATTGAAATTGACGGCGGGGTAAGTATGAACAATGCGGCAGATTTATTGCAGGCAGGTGCAGATGTCTTGGTGGCAGGAAGCAGTGTCTTCAAATCTGCAAACCCAACAAAAGCTGTCCAACAATTGAAAGCAGTAGATGTATCGGTTTCGGTAGTGTAGATAATGAATTTTTCCTTTGGTAACGGCGATTTCAATCGCTGACACACTCTGCAAGATTCATTTATGCTACCTAACAATTAAAGGCAAATAAATTCTTTCATTCAATCCATTGACAATGAAAAAGTATTTGTACTTGTCTATTTTTGTATTTCTTGGTTTGGTCAGTATCGGTCTTTTGGCACAGGAGGAATATATTTATGGAACGGTCACCGATAAAGATGATAAGCCTCTTGCCAATGTTGAGGTGAAAAATCGATATAGTGGAAATTTTACAACAACCAATGTACATGGAAACTATAGACTTTATTTGAAGGCAAAGAGAATACAGTTAGTAGAGTTCAGTATCGAAAAAGAAGAAACTCAAATTGAAGAGTTTTACTTGAGAAAAGGGGACAAACGAGAGATTAATATTATCTTTTGGGGTTCTGAAGGAGATAAAAAAATTATAGGCTGCACATTTCCGAGAAGAAAATTCATGAAATTACGAGGAAAAAAAGTAAGCACTAACATAATTCCAATGATAGCAGAAATAATTCCTTTTGAAAGGCACGAACTACTCACTGAACGGGAATAGTTGAATACTACGATCTGCAGCGATTGAAATCGCAGATACCGAGGACAAAATACAGCAGCAAAAATTGATAAAATACTGGTAATGAACAAATACCTACAATTATATATTTTCCTATTTCTTGGCTTTCTAAGCGTTGGCTTGTTTGCACAAGACGAGCATATCTATGGCAAGGTGACGGATAGGAA
>JBGCDY010001147.1:0-7986 GCA_045105835.1 Chitinophagales bacterium | reverse complement strand
CACAAAACTTCCAATCAAATCAGAAGCCGCAATTGTACCTGTCCAAACAATGCTTCCCACAAAACCGACAAATACAAGAATAGCAGTCAATAAGATAGCTTTGTTGAAGTGAGTCGAAGAAAAAGGCAATTGAAGTCGGGTAAAAGGAAATGAATAATTGCGAGCAGTTGCCAATGTAAATTTTTCTTGTGCAATGACAACACTCCCCAAGTTCATTAACAGAAGCGCCAACAATATCAATCCCCATTCGGACAGTGTAGGAACCATCGCCGCAATGACGGTAATAAACCCAACCTTATTCTCAGTATCAGGGCCACACATTCCTGCCCCATCATCAGCAATTAGTTCAACCGTTTTTGTGCCAATGCTCCCATAGGTCACACCGTGAGGTCCTTGTGTGCCAGCAGTGCCAGGTGAAGCATCTACTCCAAAATCCCAAGACCAGCTAGATAAAGGATTACAAGCAGCATCAGTGGACATGTCTGTAAAAGTCACTGTCTCTCCTACTATAACTGTAGTTTTGTTAGCAGAAAAATTGGCATTTACATTCGCCCCTCCAAAGAGAACAGTGTTTGAGCAAAAAAGTAAAGAGATTAAAATAAAAAACTTTGAAAAGTGATTCATGCTGTAATATAGGTTAAAGATTATGAACAATAGGGGACGAGAAGTAAAGGTAAACAAATTATAATAAAATCATCTAAGCTATTTCTTTGTTTCAAAAATCATTGCTATCGAACAAGTTTTGAGATGCCACATAAATAGTTGAATAGTTACCTTAATTTTTGAAGTCAATCCTTAAATAAAAAAATACGCAGTATAATTTTAATAAATTCATTACTTTTGAAGAAAAAACAATGAAAAACTTAAATTGTACTTTATTTATCATATTTCACATTTTGTTATTTACATGTTTGGTGGCTTCAAATAATGTTTTCGCCCAAGAAATACAAACGGCTTCAAAACCCGATTGGGTCAAAGACATTGTAGTTCCCTATGAAAAAATAGATAGTTTGGGTTATCCCGATTATTCAAATGATGTCATAGGAATAAATATTTATCAAGAAATTCAGATAAATGTCGATAGCCAAGAACTTTTTAATAAATTGGTAAACAAAGTCCCCCCAAAACGCACTACTAATTATCAGAAAGTTGAGCTCGAACATTCGTCCAAAGATGTGGATAGAAAGGTTATTGAAGTTTCCATTAACAAAGGAAATCAAGAGGTAAACATTACAAAAAATTTAAACTGGAATGAGCAGGTTTCAAATGAATATGTGTTTAGTAAGTTATGGGAATCTCAAAAAACAATAAGCCTTTCTATAGACAAAGTAGCTGAAGGAGATATTTATTCTGTGAGTTTTTTGGACAAATTACTTCGTGATGATTACAAAATAGATGAAAGTATTTTATACAGTTTGAGAGACAGTGTTCAGCTATATTTTCGGGTAATCTCAAAGAAACCATTACATTACAAAATATTCAATGGTTTTCCAGAAGTAACTGTAATAGAGCATGATTCTTACTTTGAGTATATAGCAGAAGGATTCGCTGTCACTCCTTATAAGGGACAGGTTCCCTCTGATTTTATTTCATTGCCTTTTGTTTGTTTTTCAAAATACACAGAATTTCAAGATATAGTAAAATCTTTTAAAGATCAATTCATTGCAGACAGCAAATCTCTTGAAATACTGGACGACCTTTATCATAGACTTACTGAAAACGAGCCAAATGATTCTTCTAAAATAAGAAACATTGTAAATTATGTTCAGGATACGCTTGTTTATCAAGATTATGGACTGATAAGGTCTTACCAACCCTACTGGTGCATACAAGGGAATAGAGGGGATTGTAAAGCGAAGTCCCTGATTACAATTGAACTACTAAAACGAGCAGAAATTGACTCTCATCCTGTTTTGGTTAGGTCTCCTCGATATTTTGAACAGTTGGATTCCATTCCGTCCATGTACAATTTCAATCATGTTATTGTGCAGTTTGTTTTTGAAGGAGATACCATTCTGTTAGACCCAACAAGTTCAAAGCAAGGCGATAAGATTGGAGCTTACCCTATTGAGGAGTTTAGAAAAGGGTTGGTAATTTACAATGACAATATTGAGTGGAAAGAGATTCCAGCCAAAAACAAAGGAAAAATAGAGATTTACGATGATATTTCAAATGTGGTAAGCAGAAAGGTTGTGTTGAGTGGAGAAATGATTAAAAAATGTCAAAATTTAAAAAAATATTACAATAGCTCTAAATCCTTATTCAACGATATTTTTTCTGCAATAGACGAAGACAGTTATATTATTCACAAAATGGAGAAGCCGTTTGACAAGGAGGTTAAGTACACAGATTTAAAAGAAATTCACTACAATTCCACCTCTCAAGACTCAATGGTATATACCCAAAAAATGTACTACCTAAAGTCTGTCAACAGACCGCTTATTCAAATATACAAAAGTCATTCTCAAAGTTTTGGTTTTTCCAATTCAACGCCCAGAGATAGCTTATACAAGGGTTTATGGCCCTTAAACTACGTTAATCAATCCATTGAAGCCACTTACCACAAAGACAAAATACCCCTCGCAGAAGTAGATTTTGATGGCTTCGATACTAATTTTTCATTGGAATGTGAATTTGGATATTATCGTTGTGCCATACAAGAGAATGATTCGTTAATTACTGCAAAACAAGAGATTTTTGTTTCGGGAGAGCTTCCACTCGATAGATTATCGGAATATGAGGAGTTTAAAGAAAAAATACAACGTCATATAGAAAAGGCGAGAAACCTAATTCTTGCAAAAAAACCTATGCAAACGGATAAAACAAATACTGTTCAAGCCAAGAAAAGGAAAAAGCGTAAATAACAGCACTCATTTTGAGAAAAGAATCACAACAATGCTTCAACTCAGAAAAACCAAACCAACCGACCTTCCAACCCTCCAACATTGGGACAAACAAGAACACGTCATAGAATCTGATCCAAATGATGGTTGGAATTGGGAGGTTGAACTCACTAGAGAACCTGATTGGAGACAACAACTCATTGCAGAAATCAATGAAAAACCCATCGGGTTCATCCAAATCATTGACCCTGCAAAGGAGGAAACCCACTATTGGGGCGATATTGAAGCCAACAAAAGAGCAATTGACATTTGGATTGGAGAGCAAGAAAACTTAGGCAAAGGTTATGGCACACAAATGATGCAATTGGCGTTAGAGATTTGTTTTGCAGATTTGGAGGTCAATGAAGTATTGATTGACCCTTTGGAGTCCAACACAAAGGCGATTCGATTTTACAAAAAATTAGGTTTTGTTTTCAAAGAGAAAAGGCAGTTTGGAGGGGATAGATGTGAAGTGTATTCTATTAGTAAGGAACGATGGTTATCGTCTACTTAACAGCCTTAAATTGCTTTTGCATTTTTTTTAAACCTACTTCCCATCGGGAATTTTGAAATATCCTCCATAAAATACTGAAATGCTTTATGATAAAGAGTATTTTTCATATCTTCCCGATTCACTCTAAACATAAAACAAATAAAATATGCAAAACAAGAATTTTTATTTACTACTAACACTTTTCTTATTTTTATTTAGTTGTGATAAAGGAGAGGAACCTACACCTACTCTTGAAGAACCTGAAGTTTCAACAGTTGGAGTAAGGGATATTGGCTCAAATTCTGCACTACTTGAAGGAAACCTATTGAAACTTGGAGAATACAGCGTAATTGAACATGGATTTGCTTTCTCAAAACAGCCTACGCCAACGATTAATGACAATAACATGATGTTAGGTGCTACAAATACATCGGGTGTTTTTCAGGGTTTGATAGAGGACTTAGATGAAGAAACTCAATATTATGTTCGTGCTTATGCCATTTATGATGTTGATAAGGTACAATATGGTGGAATCATTTCTTTTGAGACTACAGAAATTAAAGAACCTAACACCTGGATTAGTAAAGCAAGCTATGGAGGCGAGCATTTATTTGGAGCAGCTAGTTTTGTGATAGACGATAGGTTATTTGTTGGTACGGGTTTACATGATAATCATGTCAAACACTTCTATGAATTCGATTACCAAAAAAATACTTGGGAGAAGATAGCAAGTTTCCCCTCAGATGAAAGAGTTAATGCAATAGGCTTTACTGCGGGAGGTTATGGATATGTTGGATTAGGCAAAAATTGTATTGGTGCTGGAGTATGCACACATGTTTATTACAATGATTTGTGGAGATACAACCCTCAAAATAACAGTTGGACAAAAATGTCTGATTTCCCTGAATCACCAAGGTCTTCTTTCACTTGTTTTGTTATTGAAGACAAAGCGTATGTTTCTGGTGGGTATTTAGATAATGAAAAAGATTTATGGGAATACAACACATCAACAGATACTTGGACACAAAAGGCAGACTATCCTGGGGCAAGTATCAGTGCTCAAACTTCCTTCTCTTTAAACAACAAAGGGTATCTCGGACTCGGTTGGGATGATGGAGCTAATGATGATTTTTGGGAATACGATCCTATTACAGATACTTGGACTCAAAAAGGAAATTTCCCTGGGCAAGCACGACAGGCTGCACTTGATTTTACACTATCAAATGAAGGATATTTGGTAGGGGGAGTAAATTCAGATGATTTTCCAGCGCAATATTTCACTGACATGTGGAAATACAATCCTGAAAATGATACATGGATTCAAATTGAAACCAACTACCCTGGAAAAGGTAGAATTCAGATGATTTCTGGCATAATAGGCAATAAAATAATCATTGGACTTGGAGGAAATGACGGAGGTTTTGCACCATACGATCGATTTGAAGATGTATGGGAATATGTACCTGAATAAAATTAATGATTCATTTTAAGTAAAACATTGACAAACAAATAATTGAAGTCTGACTCCTTACTTATTAGTTCATTTGTGTTAGCAAGAAAATAAAAAAAATTAAAGCCAATAAAAAAGTGATTGACATTTGGATTGGAGAAAAAACTATAGCACGAAGATGATGAAATTGTTACTCCAAATATATTTTGCAGATTTGAAGGTCAATGAAGTGCTACTTCCCTCTCTTGAATCCAACACAAAGCCCAATCTAATTTCACAAAAAATTGGGCTTTGTGTTCAAGGAGAAAAGGCGATTTAAAAAGAATGATTGTTTACTTTTTCACTGATTTCTAAACAAAAACATCAGTTTGTTTTTAACTAAATAGTAATTCAGTAAACACCTTATCAAAATAAACAATTACCCTATATGATTTCCGAAAAAATGACAGCCGCCCTCAACGAACAAATTGTCTTAGAAGGATATGCCTCCTTTTTGTATTTATCTATGGCAAGTTGGTGCGACAAACAGGGCTTAAATGGTTGTGCTCAATTCATGCACCGTCAATCGAGTGAAGAATGGGAACACATGCTTCGATTGTTCACCTACATAAGCGAAGTTGATGGTCACGCGCTTACTCCTGCCATCACACAGCCGCCACATGAGTTTGAATCCGTTCAGGTTTTGTTCCAACAAGTCTATGCTCACGAACAAAAAGTGACCAATTCAATTCACAAACTCATGCACCTTGCTACGGGTGAGAACGACTATGCTACCAGTAATTTCCTTCAATGGTACATCGAAGAACAACGAGAAGAAGAAAGTCTGATGCGAAGCATTCTTGACAAAATAAAGTTGATTGGAGGTGGGCCTCAAAGTTTGTACTACATTGACAAAGAATTGGCTCTTATCAATAAAGCAGAGATGGCGAACGAAGGAGAAAAAGAGTAGTTTTTACTTTAGACCAAAAAAATCAAATTGTTTCACAAAATTCTTACAGAATGACTCTCATACCTATGTGTCATTCTGTAAGAATCTTCTGAAAAGCACTGCAATGTCAAACCACAATTACTACGTTTACATAACCACAAATCCAGGAAAAACAGTTCTCTATGTTGGTGTCACCAATAATCTAAGCAGAAGAATATCTGAGCATAGAGCAAACAAGGGAAAGTCACACACCTTTGCAGGCAAATACTATTGTTACAACGTCGTTTATTACGAATATTACAGTCATATAAATTTTGCGATTCAAAGAGAAAAAGAGACTAAGTCTTGGACACGAGCCAAAAAAGAAGCCCTCATCAAAACCATGAACCCACGCTTCCATTTTATACGGGTTTGGTGATTAGAAGCAATTCTCTATATACTCCATACCTACCACCTGTCATTCTGCAAGAACCTTCTAAATAGACACTACAAATTTCAATTCAACCACACAAATCAAAGAAGTCGACAATACCTGCTATTTCAAAACTCAACACCTACCACCTGTCATTCTGCAAGAACCTTCTGAATAGACACTACAAGTTCAAAACCAACCACACAAATCAAAGAAGTCGACAATATTCACCATATTGTCAAACTCTCACAGAAGATGCTTACAGCATGACAATGCTCTATACATTCCCCCTTAAAAAAACACCCCAATCCCCACCTTCGCAAAAAACGGCGTACCAGGCGTAAAATGAATCTCCGAAACAGGTTCAGTTTCGTTCACCAAACGAGACTCCGTATCAAATTGCGTTTCATTCCATTCCACATCCAGCAGATTTTCGACAGAAATCCCCACTTCAAAACGACTGTGCGTATATTTCACCACCGCATCCAAAATCATATAGCCCTCTGCCGTCACACTATAGTCCTCATTTGCAGGGCGGTCGCCCATGTAGCGATAGCGAAGACTGCCATTGAAGCCAGAAGGATGTTGAACCGTCAGCCCGCCAATACTCGTAAAAAGGGGAGCCAAAGGAATGTAATTTGCACCTTCGGGTTCACCCACTGACTTGGCCTCCGTAAGGTTTACATCCGTATCCAAATACAGCCAATCATTGAACTGATAACGCAAGGAAAAATCCAAGCCATAGCGTTCGGTTGCACCACTTGGTTCGACCACACCCGCATCCCCCACATACACAAATTCCTGCTCCAAGTCCAAACGCCAAACGCCCATATTCACCAAAAGATTCTTCGTTGGTTTCCAAAGCATTCCCAAATCTGCACCCAATGCTTTCGGCAAAATTTCAGTCCCATCCTGTGCCACAACTACCCGTGCATCATTGGAGTGAAAACCAATCCCTGCCTTGCCATACACCTGCAAATTTTGATTGAAGTCATAAGACAAGCTCACCTTGGGGGCAAGAATTCCTTTGCTTTGAGATTGACGCTCATAATTCGTTTGAAGGAAATCCACGTATTCAAACTGAAACTGGTCATAACGCAAACCTGTATTGATGTTCAGTTTTTCGGTAACTTCCCAAGTCGCATCCACATAAGCATTGATGTTGGTTTCGTCCACATCCCCATACGCCATACGCTCCAAAACAGTCGTGCGGTTTTTGGTGCGTGAAAGCTCGTTTTCGTTGCTGTCGTCGAAGCGAATCCCTGCGCCAATTTCGGTATAAAATGGGCGGTCTGCCAGCCTACTTTCGATGTCATAAGCCGTATTATAGCCAAAAATATTTCGGTCTTCCTTTTGTCGAATTTGGTCGCCATTTTCGGAGTCCTCCAAGAAGAAGGTGAAATTGGAATACAACTCAAAATCGTAGTGGGAATAGTAAAATTGATTCTTGAAAAGATTGCCGTTTTCGGTGAAGGAAGTGAGCTGCAAATTGAGGTTTGTTCGGCTTGTATTGCCGCCTTCGGTGTCGTCAATCGCTCCAAAACGACCAATCAAACCACTTGCCACAGCCCTCTCTGGAATTTGCCCCGAAGCGTCCCATTGGCTATTGAAGTGAGAGAAAGTTGCCGTCATCACTTTGTTTTCATTCAGATGCTGATGGTATTTCCCCATAAGGTTGATGCGCCGAAAATTTTGAGGACTTTCAAAAGCACCATTTGTGAATAGGTATTCAGAAGCAATGTATGCGCTCTGTTTACGCTCATTGTTATCCTTCCCCAAGACATCAATCAATGCTACTGCCCGCTTGGTATCAAACGCTCC
>JBGCDY010001146.1:0-11225 GCA_045105835.1 Chitinophagales bacterium | reverse complement strand
GTTGTTGGGTTGGACTTCTTTTTTTAAGGGGAAATTGCAGCAGCAGACGAATGGGATGTTGAAGAAATTTGAGGGAAAGCAGTAGAGTTAATCCTATGTTTCTTTGTTATTGAACAATTTGTTTTGGGACTATTTTTTATTATTTTTGGAAAACCAAAAATTGGCAGACCAATTTGATTGCTTCAAAACAAAAAAATAAATCCTTGACTTATGAAAACCTTACTCCCTTTCACTTTACAATTGTGTCTATTCCTTCTACTTTCTCCCCTTTTCTTAGAGGCCCAAACTGTTGTCATAACAGACATTGATGACCTGAAAACAGCGGTCAATGAGGCTGCTCCTGGTGATATTATTGAAATCAAAAATGGCAGCTATAATGGAAACAGTATGACAATCACTGCAAAAGGAACAGCAGATGCTCCCATTATTGTCAGAGCGGAAGGCGTAGGAGGAGTAATTTTTGAGGAAGATACCAAGTTTGTATTGCGGGCATCAGAATATGTGGTCATTCAAGGAATTGTTTTTGAAAACGATGGAACAGCCGTCAAATTGGAGGGCTGCAACAATATTCGGATTACTAGAAACACCTTTCGACTTCAAGAAACTTCTTCTACCAAATGGGTCTATATTGGAGGTATTTGGAACGAACCTACGACCTCACTGAGTCACCACAACCGCATTGACCACAATCTTTTTGAAGGGAAAAAAGAAGCGGGACATTATATCACGATTGATGGTTCGGGCGAAACGATACAGTCGCAATTTGATGTGATTGACCACAATTTGTTTAGAGACAATCAACCGAGAATTACGAATGAAAAAGAGTCTATTCGAGTAGGTTGGAGTGAAATGTCAGAGTCAAGTGGCTATACAGTCATCGAGTTCAACTATTTTGAAGCATGCAATGGCGACCCCGAAATTATTTCGGTGAAAACCTGCGACAATGTGGTACGACACAATACAATTACCAAAAGTGAGGGGACGATTTCCTTGAGGCATGGCAACCGAAACCGCGTTGAAGGAAATTATTTTTTTGGAGGAGGAGCGGAATGTTCTACTAATGGCAGCAGCACTTCTTGTTCGGGTGGTGTGCGGTTGTATGGTGAAGACCATGTGGTAGTCAATAACTATTTTGAAGGATTGAAGGGACAGAGATGGGATGCACCAATTACCTTGACTGAGGGAGATGCAGAGGCTGGAAACGGCTCACTTTCCAAACATTTTCGCATCGAACGAGCCATCATTGCTTACAATACTTTGGTGAACAATGACTACCACATCGAAATAGGAATGGACAACAATGGCAATTATTCGAAGCCTCCAAGAGATGTCATCATGGCGTACAACTTGGTACAAGGTTCGCAGAATAGCCTGATTCGGTACTACAATGAACCCGACAATATGACTTGGCATAAGAATGTGCTCTATCCAATTGGAGAAGCAACTTTATCGAGTGATGGGAGAACTTTTGCAGAATCCGAAATTCAAGTGACCAACCCCAATTTGGTTTTTGATGAAGTTAGCAATACTTGGAAATCTACCGAAAGTACGCCCACTTTTGCAGGGGATGACAGCCTTACAGGAATAGTTGGTGAAGACATACATGGACAGGAGAGAGGCGAAAACAGCACAGTAGGTGCAGACAATTTCAGCATGGAATCCATACGATACGCACCTTTGACGGCGGAAGATGTAGGCCCATTTTCTTACCATCCTGACTACGATGGCGAAACGGAAATAGATTTCCTCAGTTTGTCGGTTTCGGAAATGAATTTTGGAGAGAGTGGAGGTTCGCAGACTTTTGAGGTGAACAGCAATATGGATTGGTTGGTCGAGGCAAATGTTGATTGGATTTCTTTTGATGTAGAAACGGGTTCTGAAAGTGCCAATGTTTCGGTGAATGTGGCACCCAATACAGATTTCGCTTTGCGAGAAGGAATTGTGACCATCAAAGGAGAATTGTTGAGTCGTCAAATCAGTGTCTTGCAAGAGCCAAAAGATTTGGGAGGCGTGAAACTGCGAGTAGTGGGAGTGACTGCAAGTGCGGAGCAAGTTGATGCAACCTACAACAATGGGAAGGAAAATGTGCTGGATGGTGATTTTGATACCCGATGGTCGGCAGAAGGAGAACAGTTCATTACCTTGGATTTAGGGGGAGTGTACAAAGCCAGCTATTTGAAGGTGGGTTTCTTCAAGGGCGATGTTCGTTCTACACACTATCAAGTGGATGTGTCATTGGACAATGTGAATTTTACAAACGTCATTCCTCGAACTTTGAGCGCAGGGCTGACCGAAGACTTTGAAATCATTGATTTTGAAGACATAGATGTTCAATATGTTCGTTTGACGGGTTTTGGGAATACGGCAGGAAGTGACTGGAACAGCATAACGGAAATAGAAGGTTGGGGTTTTGGTGAATTGGTGGACATTGAAGTTCTAAATGTGGAGGAGCACCTTGTTTTTTATCCTTTGCCTGCTCGTGAAAGTATTTTTATCAAGAACTTACCATCGGATTATACGGATTTTAGACTTTACAATTTGCAGGGTACATTGGCTGGAGAAGGTAAAATGAAGGCGAATGAAATTGATTTGAACGGACTGGATTTAGGCAATTCTACATCTATGGTATTGGAGATTTTTGGAGAAGGCAAAAGGATGGTTTCTAAGGTTGTCATTTTGTAGAATTTGTATACCGTTTAATTGTTTAGCCGTTCAACTGTTGAGAGGGTTTTCAACCGCTGTCAAAGTTTCCCTTTAACCTCCTATCATAACCTCTAAACATGGAAAAAATATGTGCTACGACATAAAAGCCACGCCAACTGCCCAATTCCATCGAGCCAAACAAAGGATGGAGGCTGCAATGTTTGAAGAGATACAGGGGAAGTTCCTTTCTCAAAGTAATCTGCCACTACACCACACCTCTGGTTTTGGTCACCCCAAACTGTTGATATACACCAATAAATCACCGAATGAGCCAACTGTTTCGATTTGGGGATTGATTCCACATTGGGTGAAAGACAAAAGTCAATCACGAAAAATTTGGAACAGTACCCTCAATGCCAGAAGCGAAACCATTTTTGAAAAACCTTCTTTTCGGGATGCTGCCAAAAGCAAAAGGTGCATCGTCCAAGTAGATGGATTCTACGAACACCATCACTTCAAAGGAAAAACCTATCCTTTTTTTGTCCACCATCGAACGAATGAACCTTTGTCATTGGCGGGTTTGTGGAGTGAATGGGTAGATAGACAAACGGGTGAAATTCTCAACACCTTTTCGATTGTCACGACCAAAGCCAATCCTATGATGGCAAAAATCCACAACAATCCCAAGCTCCCAGAACCTCGAATGCCTCTGATTTTGCAGCAAGAGTGGGAGGACAAATGGCTGAGCCCAATGGGGGAGGAGTTGGGTAAAAAAAGGATGCAAGAATTAGTGCCTTACCCCGAAGAGGAATTGGAGGCGCATACAGTGGGACGATTGAGGGGAAAAAATTATGTTGGGAATATAGAAGAAGTTTCGGAGAGGGTGGAATATGGTGAGTTGGGAAGTTATTTGTCTTAAGTGAGAAGACAGAAATGGGACGCAAGAAGTCAGACTTCAAATTACTTAATTGTCAAAACATTAGCAATCTTATTGATGGAAGTTAATTTTGTCCTATTACTTAGTATTAAATGAAAGAACCGAATTTACGGCTTGACTATAAGAGAGAGTAAATAAAAAATGCTCAATATCAGTGGGTTGTCTACTAATATTGAGCATTTTTTTAACAGCTTAAGTGGTGCTTTTTTAAGCTACAAAGTCTTTCCAATTGCTCATATATCCAATAAAACGCTCACTCAAACCTTCCTTGCTTAAATGCTCCCTACTGACAGGAAGTGCAATTGGTTCAAATGCGGAATCATTCATCACCTTGACAGGAAAATCATGGTGCAAAATAGCCGACCTTCCGATGGTCACAAAATCTACTTTGGAGCCAAGAATTGAAGCCACATCCTTTGCAGTGCTTATGTTTCCTGCAACGGTCAATAAGACATTTTTGAAGTCCAAGTCAGTAAAATGCTGCAATAAGCTTTTATCTTGATGGGCTTCCTCAACGGGCATTTTGAAGCTGTCCCAAAGTGAAATGTCCAAAAAATCTACTTTTCCACTTTCAATCAATTGTGCACAAATTTCTTTCATCTCCTTCAATTGCATACCAAATCTTTCGGGAGACAAACGAACACCCAATAAGAATTTTTCACCACAGGCTACTCGGATACCATCAATGATTTCAAACAAAATACGGGAACGATTCTCCAATGTACCTCCATATTCATCTGTTCTATGGTTGATGTCTGCACTTAGAAACTGTGCCAAAATATAACCATGTGCGCCATGAATCTCGACCCCATCATAGCCCGATTTTTTTGCTCTTACAGCAGCCTGAATAAAATCGTCTCTAAGGCTGTGTACTTCCTCCAATGTCAAAGCTCTTGCGCCTTTTCGCTCAACGGGTGAGGGGCAAACAGGAGCCTCGCCAATCAGTTTTTGGGGAGAACGCATTCCTGCATGGTGCAATTGGATGACCGCCAAACTTCCATGTGACTGGATGGCTTTCGCCAACTTTGTATGTCCTTCAATGTGTTCATCGCCAAATATTCCCAATTGACCAGGAAATCCTTTTCCATTGGCTTGTACGTGCGAGGCACAAGTCATGACAATCCCAAATTGACCTTTTGCTCTCATCGTCAGCCAGTTGAATTCTTCATCGGAGAGTATGCCATTTTCATGGCTTTGGGTATTGGTCATAGGAGCAAGCATAAAACGGTTTTTCATGCTTAGTCCACAGGGAAAGGTAATCGTATCTGTTAAGTTGTTCATTGTGTCTTTTAATTGTAAGAACCTGCTTTGATTGATTTCTCCAAAAGTGTAAAAGCAAAGTATTCCAACATCTGTTCTACTTCTTCAAAATTATCTCCTTCTACTACGACATCAGTTAGTTTTGGAAGGTGTTGGGCAAAATAAATATGGTTGTTTGCCATCTCAAAAAGGTTACTTGCCAAGGTGTGAGGGTAGGGGAATGTTGGATTGATTTCGCTGATAACATCCGCCACCTTTGCAGAGAGTTTTTTATAGTTGAGAAAGAAACCGTCGGTATTTTCTTTGTCTACCTCTTTGGTGTGGTAAGCCTTTGTTCCTTCTGCAATGATGAGTCGATGAAGAATGCTCTCGTTTACATAATCTATGGATGGGTTGTCCTTGGAAGCATAGACAAGTGTTTTGATGATTATTTTTAACCTCCGTTTGGGGTCGTCGATATTCATCACATGTATGTCGATGAGATAGCTCACCCATTCCCAATACCAAGACACCAAATAAATCAGTAGAAAGTGCTTGTTTTCGAAATAACGGTAAACCGAAGCCTCCGTTGAGCACATTGCCTTGGCTAATTTTTTGAAGTTAAAAGCTTCAAAGCCAATATCATCTATTAGAATGATACTTTCTTTGATAATCTTCTGCCCCAAGGTTGTTCCTTGTGGGTCTCTTAGGTAAAGCTTTTCATTTAGACTGATTTTTATCCCAATAGCCATACGTAGTAAATCTTTTTTTACAAAAGTAATGATTCTATTGAACAAGTAAGTGTCCTTTTTGTTGTAGTTATATTATTTTTTGTAATAGTATTGCTATTATAAAAAATAGTTTCTATATTTGCAGTGCTGAGATTACAGTCAATGATTGAAGTATCACATATTATAGTTCATTTTTCAAAGTTCTTCTTAGCACAATCATTTTATCAAATCAGTAAGATTTGGTGTTTGCTGCGTACTCTATAAATTTAAAATTAGATTAAAATGAATCCAGAAAAAAACGGTATTTTAAATAACCTAAAATACGATTTACCTGCCTCGCTCATCGTATTTTTAGTTGCAGTACCCCTGTGTTTGGGGATTGCTCTTGCATCTGGTGCACCTTTGTTTTCAGGTATCATCGCAGGTATAGTAGGTGGTATTGTAGCAGGAGCATTGAGTGGTTCTCAATTGGGAGTTAGTGGACCTGCGGCAGGTTTGGCGGTTATCGTTTTGATGGCTATTCAGGATTTGGGTGCTTTTGATATTTTCTTAATGGCAGTTGTTCTTGGTGGAATTTTCCAATTGATGTTGGGATATGCTAAGGCGGGAATCATTGGTTATTATTTTCCTTCTTCTGTTATCAAAGGTATGCTTTCAGGTATTGGTATCATCATTATCCTAAAGCAAATTCCACATGCTGTGGGTTATGATAAAGACTATGAAGGTAGTTTGGCGTTTACTCAGCCTGATGGTCACAATACGTTTTCAGAACTTTTCTACATGTTTGATGCTATCAGTATGGGAGCAGTTATTATTACTGCAATCTCTATCCTTATTCTGATTTTGTGGGAACAAAAATTCATGAAGAAAATCAGATTGTTTCAAATTATTCAAGCCCCTCTAATTGTAGTGGGTTTGGGGATTGTTTTGAATCTAATATTTCAAAACATGCCTGCATTGGCACTTACTGGTGAGCAAGTTGTAAAAATTCCTGTTCCTGAATCTATTGGAGGTTTCTTTAATCAATTCACGTTCCCAGATTTTGCAAGCATTACCAACCCTTCTGTTTGGATTACAGGTATTACAATTGCAGTAGTGGCAAGTTTGGAAACTTTATTATGTCTTGAAGCAACAGACAAATTGGATCCTTTCAAAAGAGTAACTCCTGCTAACCGAGAATTGAAGGCGCAAGGTGTTGCAAATATTGTTTCTGGATTGATTGGAGGTTTGCCGATTACACAAGTAATTGTTCGAAGTTCTACCAATATTCAATCGGGAGGACGAACCAAAATGGCGAGTATTTTTCACGGAGTTATCCTATTGGTATCAGCAATGTCTATTCCTTTTCTTTTGAATTTGATTCCTTTGGCAAGTTTGGCAGCTATTCTATTTTTGGTAGGCTATAAGTTGGCGAAACCTGTATTGTTCAAGCAAATGTATGGACTTGGACAAGGGCATTTTGTTCCGTTTATGGTGACAATTATTGGTATTGTCCTTACCGATTTATTGATGGGAATCGGAATGGGCTTGGCAGTAGCTATCTTTTATGTTTTGTACAACAACTACAAAAAACCTTTCCTTTTTCAAAAAGACCAACACCTTGAAGATGGTGTGATTCGATTGGCTTTGGCAGAGGACGTTACTTTCATCAACAAAGCAAGTATTCAGCGCACATTGAGCCAAATTCCTGATGGATCTAAGGTGGTTATTGATGCTTCTAAATCTATCAATATTGATTTTGATGTGATAGAAATAATTGATGAGTTTGAAGTGAATGCCAAGCACAGAGATATTGATTTAACGATTATTGAGCGAGAAAGAAAAGGTATTACTAACCAAGTCACAGAAGTAGAACATGCCTTGATTAACAATCTTTTCCCAATTGACGGAAAAGGAATTTCGGTCTAAATCTACCTTGAGACTTTAGAAGCTAAAGGTGAGACAGCTACCCCTATTAATTTTGTCTCACTTTTTCTTCTTGTTTATCTGGTGGAAGTTTATAAAAAAATCTGACCAGTCAAAGTGTGAAATGACTCTAAAAGAAAGAGTTTTTGAGCTCGGATTTGTGCTTTGAATTTAAATTTTTATTCAACGACAAGCCTCTCTTATTAAAGCATTAATTCAATATTGCTTCTCAAAATAAAACCCTGATGTATACTTTTGCCTTCAAAAAAATAGTGGATTATCAAACAAATTGCTTACTTTGTATGATTAATTGTAGGGTTTAATGTACTCATATCTTGGATATTTTACGGAAAAAAAACCGAGATATTACAACCATTGAATAGTATTTTAACATAAATTTTTAAAATAACATACATGAACATTACTGAAACTTTAAGTCGGTTAAAAGAAGGAAACGCTCGTTTTGTAGCAGATAAATTAGATGGAAAACTTCAAGATTCCAACAGAAGACATTCTTTGACTGGTGGACAACAGCCTTATGCGATTATTCTAAGTTGTGCAGACAGTAGAGTAGTACCTGAATTGGCTTTTGATGCAGGATTGGGTGAATTGTTTGTGGTGAGAGTAGCAGGTAATATTGCCAATACTTCTTCTATGGCGAGTATCGAATATGCAGTTGCTCATTGTGGGTCAAAGGTGATTGTTGTTTTGGGACATGAAAGCTGTGGTGCTGTTACGGCTGCTATCGGTGGAGGTGACAATGGTTACAACCTGAATCATTTGTTGTCACATGTTACTCCTGCTATTGCAGCTTCTGATGAGGGGGCGAGTGTAAATGATGTTGTAAAAACAAATGCACAACTAACCGCTAAAGAGTTGGTGAGCCGTTCTTCTATCATTGGAGACGCAGTAGGGAAAGGAGACGTTAAGATTGTTTCTGCTTATTACAATTTGGATTCAGGTAAGGTAGATTTTTTAGAAGAAGCTGCGACTGCCTAAAGAGAGTTGAATAACAAAATATTGAATATTTGACCGCAATCTTGATATCAGGATTGCGGTTTTTTTGTGCTCAATTCTTTTGTACTTTTCTTTATTTTGAGCGTTTCTTTTCTATTCGTTTGATGGTATTCCAGTTTCGGGTCGTGATACCCTTTCCAAAATATTCTTCCAATACTTTCATCGCCTTTGGAGTTTTGGATATCGAAAGATCGAGAATACTCAATATGTTTTTGTCGCTTACACGGATAATTTCATAAGATTTATCAGCACTTATCCAAGGCAATTCCAAGTCGATTTTGGGCTCTTTCTGCAAAAAAGAAATATAGAATCGAACTTCTTTGGTGAGTAGCCTATCTTCAAAAGGCTTGTCCTTCAATAATTCATCCATCATTTCGGCTTTTCTGATGATGGTAGGAATGGGAAATCCAAAAGTCTTTTCTAAATGCGCTGCAATCGTTTTTTCGAGTACCTCCAAGTCATCTGCAATGGCATCAAACAGGATGTTCCCCGAATTTAGAAGCGTTGCCACCTTTTCAAACCCCAGTTTTTCCATTTCTTTGCGAAGTTCAGCCATTGGGACTTTGTGATGTCCTCCCACATTGATTCCTCGTAAGAAAGCGAGGTATTGTTCTTTTGTTTTTTTTGATTTCATTTTTTCAGTTTGAAGTGAAACGTAGTTACAAATTGACTTCAAAGAATCTCATACTTTAACTCAATTTGTGGCTTTAAATGATAAGTAAAGCTAATCGTTTTTCCTTTTGTTTCTTCACCCAGTTGCATTTGACAGGGAAGGGTTAAAGAAGATTCTCCTCGTTTCAATCCATATTGTTTGTAAACAAAAACTAAGGTGTCGAGAATGATACTTTCTTGATGACTTGTGTTTTTTAGTATAAATTGCTGAGAGGGAAAATGTGGCGGTAGCTTATCTTCTTCAAAATAGCGAGTTAAGTTTTCTCGGGTATCAAATATTCTTCCGATATGGTGTTCCTCAATAGCTTCGTTTTGATTCGTTATTGTTGTTAGAGTAGATAACTCTAAGCAAACATTTTCAGGAATTAGCACAATGTTTTTTTGGAATTGAGGCAATAAATTCCAGAGAATAGGCACATAAGATTCCCGATAAAGAAGAGCATCCAATGTTTCGCTAAAAAGAATATGAAAGGAATCTGGATTCGGTACTTTAAATGTGACTGCATCCGCCAAATAAGAGTCTTGAAGGTAATCAGATAGGTTCAATCCACTAATTAGTTTTTTTGCAGAAAGGAGTGAACTGTTATTGATTTCTAATAAGGAAAACTGGATTTCTGTTGGCTCAAATAATGGGGCAATCATTGTGATAAATGGTGCATATGGACCACAACCAGCATAAAAAATACGAATGGTTTCCCCAGGTTTTTCTTTTTGTTTGTCTCTGATAGCGGTCACCATTCCCTGCAAAAACTGTACAGTTCTTTTATAATCTAAAAGGCATTGAGCTGCGTGATTGAGTCCCAATGCCATTCCACTAGCGGTTGGTACTGCTGCCAAATGACTAATTTCATGACTAAAGCCCGAAATTTGGGTGATTTCTTGAAAATATTGGTGGATCTCCTTTAATACTTCTTGTACTTCAACTTCTTCCAATGAATCATTCAGAAGAGATGTGACAAGTTTTTTGATAGGGTATTTATCTTGTTCGGTGATCATTTTGTTAGTGAGTTTAAATGGTTTTTAATCAAATTTTATCAATGCCCTCTGTTTTAGTAATAAGAAAAAAATAAATGAACATCTTAATTCCCCTTTTGAAAGGGGTTGGGGTATGTTAGCTAAAAAATCGTTCAGGTTATTTTTTTACCGTTACTTAGCCTGAAATATCTCTCCATCCATGAATCACCTTGAGTGTTTTTTTGTCGAAACAAAAGTAATTACCCCCTCCATTGAAGGGTTGGTCAAATTTTCGAGAGATGTTCTCACCCAATAAATACGCTAAAGTCAATGCGCCCACTCCACCATGCGAAACGATGGCTATATTATCTTGATTCGATTCTTTGCTTATGATTTTTTTGATGGTGTCTATGATTCTCTTTTGAGCATCCACTGCTTTTTCCCATCCCCTTATAGACAATTCAGGATTCGCAAAGAAATCATTCACTGTTTTCTGAAATTCCGCTTCCTTCAAATAGCCCGTTGAACTTCTATCCATTTCACCCAAAGATTCTTCTTGGTGAAAGCTTAGGTTTAAGGATTGGGCTAATATCATTGCTCCATCAATGGATTTTTGTTCATTGCTGCAATAGATGTGTTGGATGTTTTTAACAGCGTCATTCGTATTGAATTTTCGGTGCTGCTGTTTCCCTTTTTCGGACAAGCCCCATTGAGGAACAGGTGTTTTTGGGTCAATGAATACATTGGCATGGCTGATAAAAAATACCAATCCATTTGTGAATTCTGTTTTCATTTATCTATGTTGTCTTTCTAAAATTCTCACCTAAAATTTCACGTCAAACAAAGTAAACAATATAAGCACCAAGGTCAAAACGCCAACAACAGTCGTAAATCTTCCCACTTCTTTCGATTTGGTCCAACCTGACAAGGAAATAACAATGCACAAGCCTATCACTCCCAATAGAAATACAAATACGCCAATAAACCTCGAAAAAATGAAATCGCTTCCAGATACGGGAAAGGGATAACCTGGAGTTGTCTTAAATAAAACGTCTGTCATAGCAAATACCGAAACAAGAAAACAACCTGCAGATATGGTTGCAGCTTTTAGTATTTTGATGAATATA
>JBGCDY010001145.1:0-4839 GCA_045105835.1 Chitinophagales bacterium | reverse complement strand
AAAGAGCTATCAGGTAGTTGCTTGATATCATAACCCCACTCACTGCTTCCGTTCAAATCGATATGTGTGCTAAAGGTAATGGGTTGGGCAACTATGAATTGATGAAGAAGAAAAAAAGAAAGCAAGAACAATATTGCATTTTTCATATTCATGTATTTAAAAAAGGCTTCCAAAAATGTTTATTTTCAGAAGCCTTTCATTTTTTGGCTAAACAACTTATTTGACTATTGACATTTTGGTATGGTATATGGGCTTACCATTACTGACTAAGATACAGATATATAGACCGTTTTCCAAAGATTGAGTATCTATTGAAAGTACTCTGTTGTCTTTGTGACAATCGTATTCTTGGAGCAAACGACCATTGATGTCTAAAATTTGGACTTGTGCATTTCCCTTCAATAATAAGCCTTTTTGCATATAAAAATTTGCTTGTCCATTATTTGGATTGGGATAAACTTCAAAAAATGCCTCTCCATTTTCCACATCTTCAATCCCCACGACGGTATCGCCTAATATCAAATAATCATCCTCACAGCCCGATTCTATGCAGCCATCTTGGTCGAGTTTTAAGAGCCAGATGTCGTTGCGAGTGATGCCGTTTTCACGGTAAGAGTACAAACCAGTTAAAGCCACACCTCCATCGTGGGTTTCCATCAAATCGGTTAATCTTGGTAAAAGTCCTTTGTTTTCGGGGAAATACTGCCGTTCCCAAAGCAGTTCGCCCTCTGCACTCAACTTCGCTATCCAACCTGTATAGGAGGTTTCTCCTCCTTCTTCTATTGGTGTTTCATCTGCGCCCACCAACCAAATACTGCCATCCTTCATCGCAAAAGGTCTGCCACCCTTTGTATAGTGACGTTCGAGGGGTTCAATATAATAGGTCCACATTGGTTTGAAGTCCAAATCAAGGCGATGAATAGCCACTATGCCATTGTTATGTCCAGAAGCATAAACGGTATCTATGACACAGGACATCAAATAGCCTGATTGGTCAGCTAATGTTAGAACTCTTGAAGCAGGCGTATCATCGTCACAATATTCATAGACCCTGCTCCACAGTTCATTACCTGCCGTATCGGTCTTAATGACATAGCCCCTGTCCTTCCCATCTGTACTGAAACTCCTAGTTCGAGCACCTATAATATAACCGCCATCGTAATCTATATTAATGGAATATCCTGATTCCAGACCCTCTCCTCCATATCGTTTCTGCCATAGTAGGTTGCCTTCTTGGTCTAATTTGGTCAAACATATATCCCAAGAATCGTTTTGTCCGAATTTCCCAATTTCTCCCAATAGCAACAAATGTCCATCAGGAGTTCCTGTATAGGCACTGATTAAGTCTTCCTCTATAAATTCGCCGTAATGCTTTAGCCACAGACTATCCCCTTCGCTGCTGATTTTGAATAGAAATTTTTGAAGACCTTTTTTAGGAATATCCGCCTCACTACCAATAAGAAAACCTCCATCATCAGTAGCCACTATCCCTGTTGCATGATGGGTATATGCTGGGTTTTTATATTCACGTTTCCACAATACTTCTCCATAACGATTGGTCTTGGCAACCACTATACACCCCACATGTCCAGCAAAAGTTTCATTAGAATAGCAGGCACTTTGACTTATTAGGATAAATGAACTGTCCGCTAATTGAAGAATATCCCTACCTGAATCGCTATTCTCATTTACATCAATATGTGTATTGAAGGTAATGGTTTGAGTGTAGGATTCTTGAAGAAAAAAGAAAGAGATAATTATTAATAATATGTATTTGATTGAAGTCATCGAAAATTGCAGTTTGAGAACCTAATAAAGAAAAGAGCATAGAAGCTAAAAATGCTTTATGCTCTTTTCCATCAAAAAAATTTTTACAAAAAAATATTCTATTTAATCACCGACATTTTGGTGTGAGCGATTGCTTGTCCCTCAATTACTAAGATACAAATATACAGACCGCTTTCCAAAGATTCTGTGTCTATGGAAAGTACTTTGTTGTTCTTTGGACAATCGTATTCTTGGATTAAACGACCATTGATGTCTAAGATTTGCACTCGCACATTCCCCTTCAATAACAACTCTTTTTGTATGTAAAAATTTGCTTGTCCATTGTTGGGATTCGGATATACCTCAAAAAATGCCTCTCCATTTTCCACATCTTCAATTCCCACCACCGTACCCTCCAATATCAAATACGGCTCGTCACAACCCGCTTCTATGCAGCCATCCTGGTCGAGTTTTAAGAGCCAGATATCGTTTTGTTCCAATTCGTTTTCAATATAAGAATACAAACCCGTTAATGCTACTCCACCATCAAAGGTTTCTACCAAATCAGTAATATGTATATAAATACTTTTATTAGGAAAGGCATATTGGCGTTCCCAAAGCAATTCCCCCTCTCCACTTAACTTTGCAATATAGCCCATAGTAGTAGCATCTGCCGCTTCTTCTATTGGAGTTCTATCCAATCCTATTATCCAAATACTGCCATCTTTCATTGGAATAGCTTTGCCCCTTTTTAAGTATTCGGATTCAATATGATAAGTCCATAAGCGATTGTGTTCCCCATCAAAACGATTGATAGTAGGAATTAGAATACCTACAGAAGGTCCATCCGCATAGACCGAATCAATAGCACAAGACATCAAATAGCCCGATTGATTATAGAAAGTTTCTATAGAAGCCTTAGTAGTTTCATAATCACAAGAATCATATACCCTACTCCACAGTTCCGTTCCAGATGTGTCTGTTTTGATAAGATAAGCTCTATTTTTTTCATCTGCACTGAAACTCCTCGTAAAGCCACCTATTAAATACCCTCCATCACTATCTATGGCAATGTCGCTTCCTCCTTCCAATTTATCTCCTCCATATTTCTTTTGCCAAATCATATTGCCCTCTTGGTTCAATTTGGTCAAACAAATATCCCAAGAATCATTTTGACCAATTTTTCCTATTTCTCCCAATAGTAATAAATTCCCATTGGGCGTACCTGTATAGTCACTGATTAAATCATCATCGGCTATTCTCCCATAGTGTTTCAGCCATAAACTATCCCCCTTACTACTAATTTTCATCAAGTATTTTTGAATGCCTTTAGAAGGTATATCTGCTTCTCCTCCAATGAAAAATCCTCCGTCAATAACAGGAACAATACCTATTCCATGTATCAAATTGGCAGGGCTTTTGTATTCTTTTTTCCATATTACTTTTCCATATCTATCTGTTTTTACAACCACTACACAACCAATAAATCCACTAATATTTAGATTTGAATGACATGCACTTAAACTTACTAAGATAAAAGAGCTATCGGGTAGTTGCTTAATATCTCTTCCCCAATCACTATTATCATTTACATCAATGTGGGTATTGAAGGTAATGGGTTGGGAGTAGGGAATATTGAAGGGGAAAAGTATCAGGGCAAGCAATAAAAATAGTCGGTACATCATAAAAAGAATTGTTTTAGAAGGCTTCTGATGCCTAAGTGTAGGAACACTAATATTTCAAAAAACCTTCAATTCCCGACCTCGTAAACCTACCGATTCACCCAACGATACACCTCCAATGCACTGGATAAATTGACCACTTTTGCACACATTCGGAGCAGTAGAATGAACTGTTGGACGAGAATAATAAAGAAGATGATGAAGAAATTACTGGTTGTGACATTGGAGTGCAATGTCCAATAAATGAGGTAGAGCAATGCGATTCCGAACATATTGAGGAGGTACAAACTGTATGTTTTTTGGAAGTTTTGGAAGACGGTGCCGAACGAGTGAAGCATGGCTTGAATGGCAGAACGGCGGTCGTTTTTGACCATTCTGATTTTGGCGTAATCGGACAACATACTCACAAGGCTGGCAAGCAAAATATAGACAATGATGCCAATTACAATGCTCCAATAAATAGGGATTTCGCTACTAAATAGGCTGAATCCATTGGTGACAATGAGGTATAAAATACCAAAAACGACTATTGCAGTGAGTAAATGAAGCAACAAAAACAAGAGGGTGAGTCGAAGGAATCGCCAGAAATATTTGGAACATCCTTCCCAAAATCCAATTCTACCCAATAAGGTGTGAATAATGCCTCCGTTCAGGAAAATAAACAGGGCGATGTAAAGCACCGATAACCATTGGAATTGGCTCAAAAGAGGTTGAAGGAGTTGCCCATACGTATTCATAAAGTCCGTAAAAACGGTGTTGTCAAAACCTGTTATGATTCTTTGAATTTCAAAAGATTGCCCAATACTTTCCTTCAAAACGGAATGTAGCGGGAGGGCAACAATTAATCCAAACAAAAGATTGCAGCCATAGAGGAGCAATACCATTTTGAATTTGGAAAGTGTGTTGAAAATCCCTTGTATATATGCTGAAAGTATGTTCAATTTTTAGTGTTTTATGGTTGATTTTTTACTTGCGCTCGTTTGCAACGAGTGCTTAATATTTTTTGTCGTTTCAAACGACAACGTTATACACACTCGTCACAGACGAGCGCGAGATTTGATACACAGGGCGTTGCCCCGTGCTATTGCTAAAACCCTTTCAGGGTTAATTAAAACAAGATTTTTCCTTAGCTTGACGACTATAGTCACAGACGAGCGCGAGAATTGAGTCTTTTGTCTTTCATCTTTTGTCTAAAAAATCACTCATACCTCAATGATTCAATTGGATCTACCTTTGAGGCTTTCATGGCTGGGTAAATACCTGAAACCAAACCAACGACGACACAAAGGAATAATCCTCCAAAAATCCATTGCCAAGGAATGATAAACGGTCCTCCCAAAAGCATGGAGACGGCATTGCCTGCTGCAATCCCCAAGACGATGCCCAAAAG
>JBGCDY010001144.1:0-3515 GCA_045105835.1 Chitinophagales bacterium | reverse complement strand
GTTGGAAGTGCGGTAATTTGCAGCATCGGTCACAAAACATTTGATGGCTTGCTCTGCCAATTTGTGCTTGATTGCCCCAAAATTCGCAATTGCAGTGCCAAACTGTGAGCGTTCATTGGCATATTTTACAGCTATTGAAGTCACATTTTTAGCTCCACCATTTACAGCTACACTTAATTTGTAACGACCTATATTCAAGACATTGAAGGCAATTCTATGCCCTTGTCCAATTTCACCCAAGAGATTTTCGACAGGTACTTTCACCCCTTCAAGAAATACTTGACGAGTCGAAGAACCTTTGATACCCAGTTTCTCTTCTTCTGCGCCCAATCGGAGATTCTCAGTGCCTGCTTCCACCAAGAAACCAGTGAAATGTTTTCCGTCAATTTTGGCAAAAACAGTGAACAAATCCGCAAATCCCGCATTGGTAATCCACATTTTTTGACCTTCCAAAATATAGTGCTTTCCATCTTCGGTCAAAGTCGCTTTGGTGCGAGCTGCCAAGGCATCCGAACCAGAACCAGGCTCTGTCAAACAGTAAGCTGCCTTGATTTGACCAGTTGCCAAACCAGGCAAATATTTTTGTTTTTGGGCTTCGGTACCGAAATACAAGACAGGCAAAGTTCCAATCCCAGTGTGGGCAGATACCGCCACGCTGAACGTGTTGGCAGCACCCAAAACATCGGTCAAAATAACCTCCGTATTCAATTCAGCTTCGATTCCGCCATATTCTTCAGGAATTGCAGCTCCCAAAATCCCCAATTCACCTGCTTCTTCCAAAAGCTGTGGAACTAAACCAGGTTCTTGTTTGTCAATTTTTGCATTGTTTGGAGTGATGCGTTTTTGTACGAACTCACGCGCCATCTCTGCAAACATTTGCTGGTCTTCGCTGAAATCTTCTGGTGTAAAAACTTCGTGGGCAACCGATTCTTTGACCAAAAACTGTCCACCCTTCAATACTTGCTTGGTTTTTTGTAGCACTCCCATTCTGCTTGCTTGTGTTTAAAATTTAATAAATAGATTTTGGAAGTTTGGTTCTTAGAAGAATAAATAAGCGGTAGGACAAAATTAACTTCAATCAATAAGGTTGTTAATCTTTTGATAATAAGGAATTTGAAGCCTCACTTCTCACATCCAATTTCTGTCTTCTTACTTGGTTAGTTGAGGTATTGGATACCTTTTTTTTATTAAAATTAAGGCTCTACGAAGTTTTCAAAATGGGCTAAGGAAACGCCCTGAAAGGGCATTGGCAATAACATGGGGCAACGCCCTATGATTAACAAGCCAGATTTTTAGCCCTGAAAGGGCGTAAGCCTATATCAATTATCCCTGCTTACGCCCTTTCAGGGCTAAAATGCTCCTTTTCTTTTACACAGGGCGTTGCCCTGTGCTGTTGATTTTGCCCTTTCAGGGCTATTGAAAACCGTCTAAAAAAACTTCGTAAACTCCCATATTGAAATAATAATCAACAACTAATCGATTTGATTTTCTCCAAAGGAAAAGAGAGGCATACGATACCTTAGAATCAAGACTCTCCTTTTACAAAAAAACTTCCGAAGTATTTATCACCTCTTCAAAATCATCAGAGAACCAATAAATACATGAGCAAGTTAAGCATTTTTTCAGATTCTATCAAATGTTTGGTAGGCAAACACGCCACAAAACACACCAATCAAGTCCAAAAAAAAATTTTCTCATTCCTAAATACCGACTTAAAAAATCACTAACCATTAATTATCATTGACTTAAAACAAATTTTGTATTCTGCCTGCTAAAAACAACAAATCGAACGAACGTTTGGTAAAATATCGCATCAATATTCTCATTTCTGATTGAAATAGGGGAAATACGAGGGTAGTTATTATTTTGACAAAAAAAATCAACGGCTAGTAGTATCAAAAAAAGTGCTTATATTTATGGTCAAATCAACCGAAATTATAGTGAGAAAAGACACTTACCGACACAAAGGAATGCGTGTGAGATTGGCAGAAAAACTGCAAGATGCAGGAATAGTAGATGAAAAGGTTTTGCATGCAATCATGACTGTTCCACGCCATTTTTTCTTTTTTGACAAAGCTTTTGTCGAGAAAGCCTACCTCAACAATGCCTTTCCCATAGGCGAAGAACAAACCATTTCCCAGCCCTACACCGTTGCGTATCAGAGCGAAATGCTACAAATTGAAGCAGGTGATAGGATTTTAGAAGTGGGTACGGGTTCGTCTTACCAAGCTGCAATCCTCGCTACAATGGGCGCAAAGGTGTACAGCATCGAACGCAACTATAAACTGCACAAGAAAGCAAAAAAACTGTTGCAAGACCTTCGTTATGAGGATGTGACAGCGATTTTTGGAGATGGGTACGAAGGTGCGCCTTCTTTTGCTCCTTTTGATAAGGTGATTGTGACGGCTGCTGCTCCCGAAATCCCAAAAAAACTGATTGAACAATTGCGGGTCGGTGGTTTGATGGTCATTCCTGTGGGTGAAGATGGTCAAGTAATGATGAAAATCACCAAAGTTTCGGAGACGGAATATACGGTGGAAGAAAAAGGGAAGTTTCGATTTGTGCCGATGTTGAAGGGGACGAAGTAGAAAGTAAGAATTATGCATTTACTCCTTCCAAATTGCCTCTAATTTTCAAAAAGTGCATTCATCGAAATCTCATTTTGAGCCAAATAAGAATGTTGATTTGGTACAAGCCCATGAGTCGTAATCAGCGTTAAAAAAATTGTTTTTCGGGTATCGGTGATTCTCTTAAATACTCCAATTTTGTTTCTAAATTAAAGAAAAAATTAAACGTAAAGAATCTATCACAAAAGAAGATTTTTGTCATCTCAGCCACCAAAACCTTATCGAGACTGTTTTTGATGACGTTAAATAAAGACAGTTTATCAAGTATATTTCATTGATTTTTTTTCTTTTTCGGCAAATAAAATTCCATTTGCTTCTTCATATTTTTCCACATCTATTCTATCAGAGATGATGCCTTGTTTAGCTTGTAATAATAGTAATTGGAATGTTGAGCAGATAGATTATTGAAGAGGAAAAATAAAAAGAGGATTATGAATAAATGTTTCATTGTTGTTTTGAATTAAAAAATGGAAATTAAAACTTCTGTTCCGTTTCATCTTTTACTTCCTTCAATACGACAAATAATTTTTATTATGATTTGGTAATTTCTTCATACCATAAGAAAATAAGACAAGGCAAAACGAAAAGACTTATTTTGTTGTAATGCATTGCACTCTCAATATCTAAATGTATTAAGTGTTGTATAGCTCTAGTCATACCACATCCATAACATTCCATATCTAAAAGTAGAACAGAAATACAAATGCTCTGCCCATTGTCAAAAAAATCAGCAGGTAAAGCTAATAAGACAATTGGCAGAGCAATCAGTATTGTTTTTTTTAAATAGTAAAAAAAACTTTTAGAGCGTTTCTTCATAAGGACCATCTTTGGGTTCTAAGTCGCCTGTAATAATTCTGATTAAATCAATAAGTGCCCATATACCACAGC
>JBGCDY010001143.1:0-2231 GCA_045105835.1 Chitinophagales bacterium | reverse complement strand
GTAGTCTTGGAGACTATCGTAGTTTAGGTCTCTATCTATTTCACGACCATCAACTGCTGATGCTGACGCAAACCTGATTCTGTTTGGAGTTCTAAAACATAGACTCCATTTTGTAATTTTTCTGCATCAAAGCCCAATCGTTGTGTGGTGTTTCCTTCAATGGTTTCTCCCTTCAATGGAATAAACTGAAATTCAAACCTTTGAAGCCTCTAAAGTGTTGAATTCTATTGAGGTAATTTGACTGAAAGGGTTGGAGGCTTGTGAAAGAACTTTTTTTTTTTTACGTTTGTCCTTGGTCTTATAATTTTCATATTCTTAAATATTAGATAAGATGGTGAATTTCGAAGCTTGGTTGAAAGATTTTAAGGCGGGTAATAAGCAGGCTGTCAGTGTCTTGTATGACGAATATAGACCTGTGTTTGTGAAGTGGTTGTCGCAGCAATACCGATGCGGAGGTGAGGAAGCGGTGGATATATTTCAGGACAGCGTTATTGCGCTGTACAAAAATGCGCAGAGAGGAAAGTTGGATGTGCTCAAAAGTGGTTTGCAGACCTACCTTTTTGCGATTGGGAAGAATGTGTATTTGAACCGTCTGCGAAGCCGAAAGGAAACGGTTTCAGAGAGTGCACTTTCAACAATGAAAACGGAGGAGGAAGGAGTAGAGCGAAAACTGCAAATGAATGACCGCAAAAAGTTGATTGCTCAATTGCTGAACAAAATGAAAGACCCCTGCAAGAGCATTTTGTATCTATTCTATTACCGCCGCTATTCGATTGAAGCGATTCAAAAGGCGATGAAATACAATACGGTAGAGGTGGTGAAAACACAAAAGAAGAGATGTATTAAGGGATTGGAGAAGCGAATGGCACAGGTGATGAAGAAGGGAGATATTTGATACGTTGGACGACTGAGGGTGAACGGAAGTCCATTTTTTTTCTTAAAGACTGCAGGAATGTGTGTTTCTGCTTCTTCTTTTATTTCAATCAGCTGGTTTTCAAACTCGTAAAATATCAACAAGAAAGTGGGGTATAGGTTCTATGACTTAACTATGCCCCCAACAATACAAAGCCACACCAAGATTTAGGATCCAAATTCTTCTGTTGAATCAATTGCAGTTTTGCCAATCGCAAGGCTTCACTGTAAGATTTTCCCTCCAATATTGCTGCAAAAAAAGCTTGACAGAGTTCGCTGCTCGGTTTGTCGAGTACTTTGAAGAGCGTGTACACCACGTGTTTTGCGCATGCGTATAGAAGACCAAGGTTGATGCCCATCATGCCTTCTCCTTTCGCCAGTTTGCCGATGCCACTTTCACAGCTACTTAGGACTACTAAATCTGCCTCCAATTGGAGTTGATAAATTTCCCCCATTGACAATACGTTGTCGTGAATATCTATGGTATTTTCTTCGGGGTGGAATACGATTCCCGATAGCTTGGGAAATTGGTCGTTGGTCAATCCATGTGCGGCAATGTGGAGGTATTGGGCATTGGAGGCAAGGCTTTTGAAGTTGTCTTTGGTGGCAGTATCGTAGAGCAGGCTTTGCCCCTTCAATCCTTTTTGGGCAAACAATCCTTCAATGTTCTCGACTTCTTCTTCTGAAAAAGGAAGAGGTGTTAGGTTGCCGCCTCTGACGGCTTCCGAGCGAGTTGCCCACTGACTGTAATCGGCTGCAAGGCTGCGCATGACCGCTTGGGTTTCTTCTTTGTCGCTTGTGTAAATGGGAGCGAATCCCATGAAGTCGACATTATTTTTATTGGAGGTCGTAGGAGGTTGAAGAGAATCTGCTTGCCTTTTTGCTTTTGATTTTTGTAGGTATTGGTGATAGAGTGTGGTGGAATAGTGATATTGGATTTGACTGTGATTGAGTAAGTAGTCCAATTCGTGGTAAGAGGTAGATTGAAGGTCGGTCACTTCTTCACTTATCAAGGTTTCAAAGGGGAGGTATTGGAGAGAAGCATCGGGGATGATGACCAGTTTTTTCAGTTCATCATCAAATATATCAAAAATGAAATCTGCTAAGGGTTGTACCAATAAGCAGTAGAGTGCGTGGGATTGCTCGGTAAATGCTTGGAAGTTTTGGGCGTGAATGGTGTTGAGGTAGTCTTGGATTTGTTGGTTGAAATTTGGAGGAAGGTTCAGGCTAATCACTTGATAATCGTCTGCTGATAGGGCGAAAATATAGCCTTTTTCGATGCCTATAGAATAGCTGAGTACGATGGTTTGCTCGTCTAA
>JBGCDY010001142.1:0-11204 GCA_045105835.1 Chitinophagales bacterium | reverse complement strand
CCTTCAAGAGTTGGAGGAGGAAGATGAAATTTATGAAACAATTGAAGATGTTTGGCCAGATTACCCTCGTAAAGATGATTTCTTGTTCAACGAGGATGAATACTAATACAAGATCTTAGATTATTGACTAACGTGTTTTTTGCAGAAAAAACATTGGTTATTCGATTTGTCTTTTGACAATACTTGACTGAAATGGGAATAAAATATTGGAGCATCCATGTTTTATTCCCATTTTCTTTTTATTTGCCTTAACTTCGTGGAGCTTCTTTACTTCAATAAGAAGCACAGTCTTCAATGCGAAAAAACATTTCCAAACAGATGATTAAAAAAGAAGAAACCACCTCTTTTGTGATACGGTTCACACAAAAAATATTTGCAGACGAAGCAGGTGAATCCCAAGTTCAATGGCGGAGCCACATTCGCCATGTCCAAACTGGAAAAGAGCAGCGTTTTTCTGATTTCAGCAAGGCAGTGGAGTTCATCCAAAACCAATTGGCGGATTTGACGCTGCAAGGAATGGAGGACAAACCAGAAGAAGAACAGCAAGGGATTTTGGAAAAGAGCTTGAATCTGTGGAAAAAAATGGCGATGGATTACCCCAAAAAGGTCATCGAAACCATCAAAGACCCCAAGGCACAAGTTGAACAATTGCAAAGTCAAGTCAGCCAAGTAGGGGAGGCAATCAGCCAAAGTTTGGAAACTGAAATGAATCAGTGGCGAGGAGCTTCAAAATCCGATGTGAGTGAATTACTGACACTCGTCAAAGGGCTTGCAGCGGATATGACCGAACTAAAAGCGAAGGTGAACAAAATAGCCGATAAGGACAATTGATGATGAATCCTATTGAAAATCCTATCGAAACCATTTTGAAGCGAAAGGAAGAAACCACGCTTCGCATCGAGACTTTGGGCTATTTCCAATTGGCTCTCAAAGACCAAATTCTACCTGATAGTCAATGGAAAAGAGACATTGCCGTTCAGTTGTTCCAGTTTTTTATCACCATCCGAAACCAACGCTCACTTCACAAAGAACAAATTATTTATCGACTTTGGGGCAATGTAAGCCCAGAGGCAGGAAGTCGCAATTTCAAAGCAGCCCTGCACAATATTCTCAAAGTCATAGAACCCAACAAACCGAGCCGTTCACCTTCCGAGTACATCATTCGCCAAGGACTGACCTACCGCTTCAACAAAGAACAGGTTTGGATTGACATCGACTGTTTGGATGAGTTGATTATATTCGGGAATCAGCACTTAAAAGAAAATCCCAAGCTTGCAGCTACTGCCTACCAACATGCCACCGAATTGTACCAAGGGATTTACCTACCCAACCGCATCTATGAAGATTGGGCAGCCGAAGAACGGGAGCGCATACAGGTTTTGGTTTTGGGCGCAATGATGACTTTGGCAAAATTGAAGGTGAAAGAAAATCCGATGGAAAGCATTCGACTCGCTAAACGAACCCTCTCTATTGATTCGACTTGGGAAGATGCCTACCGCATTCAAATGGAAGCCTATATGGAAGAAGGAAATCGCCCAATGGCAGTCAGGGCTTACCGTCAATGCCAACAAATTCTCCAAAAAGAGTTTGAAATAGACCCTCTCCCCGAAACCAAAGCTTTGTTCCGCAAAATCAGCGAATTGGGCTAGCGTTTTTTGTAGAACCTTTGATTTATAAATGCTTAGTTATTCTTTTCAGAAAAAACTTAATAGTATGATGTGTGTGTTGTCATGCTGTAAGTATCTTCTGATTGGATAGGCGGATTTTAGTTAAATATCTATCTGACAAGATTAAGTCGACGAGTTCTTTAGGAACACATTAAAATGAAAAAAAGCAATACCCTTTGACAGACATTGCTTTCGTTGTTCGATTTTTTTTGAATTGATTCTAATTTCTACCTCTTCCTCGACTTCGTGTTGGTTTTTCCTCACTACTATTGCCACCCATTTGCTGCTCCAAAATTTTACGCTGTTCATCCGTCAAAATTTGTTTGACATCGTGCATCATTTTCGCTCGGCTATTGTTAACCACAGCATTGTACTTTCTTTGTGCCTCTGATTCAGGAACTTCTGAAGTACCCAATTCTAATTCAGCAATATAGATTTCGTACAATCCAGTTTTGGCTAAGTTGAAAACAACTTTTTGTTGTATCTCGGTTAGTTTGAGGAGTTCGGATAAACTTTGAGTCATTCCATTGGCTTCTGTTACAAACTCTTTGTCATCTACGTCCTCACTACTGGTCTGAGCTTGAATCATTTGATTACTCAAAAATAGGCTAAAAATAAAGGCTATAAATAGGATTGTCTTTTTCATTTTTTTGATATTTATTTGTTAAGTAAAGGATGAAACCTTATAGGTTTAGCTTCTGTAGAAAATGTATCATTACATTACTCTGAATAAATCAGATAAACAAAAACCTATAAGGTTTAGATTCTGAATAAAGTGTTTTTTACCAAAACTTCAATTTTTTCGCAAATTTCACCGTTTCCTTTCCTGCCGTTTGAAGCCCTTTGCCTGTTGCTTTTGCAGCTTTCTCTGCTTCTCTTTTTGCAGCCTCTGCAGCTTTTTTCGCCTCTGCTGCTGCCGCTGCAGCTTTGTTAGAAAGCCAATTTCCCACTTTAGAAAACTCCTTTCCTGCATCGTTCACCAAACCATTCACTTCATTTCCAATAGGAGTAGCGACACTGCCCAATTGTTTAATAATCTTCTTTCCAATTTGAGCCGCCATTTTGTTGATTTGGCTGTCGATGTTTTTCATATCCAACTGAATATCCGTTTTTTCATTGACAGTAGCACCCACAATGGTCAGTTTGGTATTGGCAGCTACTTTCGCTCGTATAGAATTTAGTCCTGCTTCAAAACCAATTTCTTTCAAGTTGAAAGCTTCCTCCAATACACCTCTCGTCACATACTCACCTGCTACTGCCAAACCTTTTTCAGCGTGCTTTACGCCATCCAAAGCGGTATTGGCTGCGCCTAAGAACCAATCCGTAAAGTCATTGCCTGTTTTGGCTTTTCTGACATATTTTTTAGTGTCATCCAATGCTTTTCGGGTATCCTTAGAGCGATCTTTGATAAAACTAACGATTGCATTGCTCAATTTGGTTTGCACTTCGTTGGTCATTTTCACTTTGGCGTAATAGTTTGCGTTGTTGAAGTTCGTGAAGTTTTTAGCTTCCACATCCACAACTGCCGTAAAACCACCTCCAAATAAGCTACCTGTCTGTTTGAATTTCAATAAATCTTTGTTGATTTTAATCAGTGTTCCTCGTTTCATTTCTAAGACGGTCACTGCGGCATTGATTTCCAATTCAGGATATTGAGTTGTAGAAGCCAATATTTTCATCAAAGCTTTGGGGCGGTTTTCTCCCGATAATTCAAAGAAAGTAAATCCACCACTGCGAAGGGCTATATTGTCCACCTCACCTTTGATATCAATCACAAAACTCTCTGGGTCAATCTTCAATCTTAAATCACTTTTCAAACCATACAAGTTCGTTTGACCTTGTATGTTGATGCCTCGTGAGTAGTTTTTGCCCATCAAGTTCATGGGAGAAGGTGCAATATATACCAGTGCATTTTTCAAACCTGAACCCAAAGCCGTTCGCATAGAAGAAGGTGTGCCTCTGGTGGAAAAAGCGTCAATGAAGCCTGCAACGGATAATTCGTTGATACTGGCATCCAATAAGCTCTTGTGGGGATTGGCTACATCAATGGCAAGTGTCACCCCACCTCTGATTTTTTTGCTGGTCGTACCCAACTCAATCACTCCTTTTGCAGCGCCACCCACCCACGGGAAGTTTGCAGTGATAGAAGGTGCAATGCCCAATTCTGCAATGCCTACTCCTGGGATTCCAAAAGGATTTTGCCAAACATCCGTTCCATTGTTTCCGACTGCCTTCAGGGTAAGTTCCCCCTGCAATTTGGCTTCAACTGGGAACATTCTCATTTTTCCACCAAAGTTCAAGTCCGTATCTTTCAAATGTATCACAAAGTCGCCTCCTGCGCCCATGAATAAGTCGTTTGGATTGGGTTTGAGTTCAAATTTGATGCCTTTGAAGGTGAAAGCACTGCCAATTTTGGCATTGGATTCTACATTTGCAGTAAGCATCAAATTGATAGGATTTTTCGGTATTTGACCTGTAACGGTTAAGGTTTGTACGCCCAATAAGCTCGCAAATTTTTGATTCAAAGCATATTGTGTAATGATATTCAATCCTCTAACTGCATTCAAGCCTTGATTGGTAAAGGCAGGAAGGGAAGATTCTATTCCGCCATTGGCAGACGAAACGATGAGTGCGAAATCTAAATCACTCAACTGCTTCAATCCATTCAAAGCAGGAGAGCCTACTAAGTCAATCAACTTGGTGACATTTGGAGGTTGAATGCCCAAGGTGAATGCCATTTTGCCCGAATTGTTGCGTTGCATCATCACTTCAAAATCACCAAAACTGGCTTTCATATTCGTAGCAAAACTTTTTTGAGTAGGGCTAATGGCTGCGGTCAAATTTTGAATGCTGATGTTCAAAAAACGGTCTGGAATCAATGCAATTACCTGTCCGACTTCTGCATTTGCGCCTGCCACACCTTTGATCAATTGACCAATTTTGATATTTCCAACCGAACCCTTCAATACCACATCTGCGCCATCAGCACGATTGCCCGTCAGATTTCCCTCGACTGCCATCGTGACTCCTTGTAAATTAGAACTTCCCTTGAGAGCTGTTTTGATACTTTTGCTGCCTGTATTCAAACCCGATGCGCCCAAACTTAGGGTGATGTCTTCGACCGAAAAAGTACCCGACTTCAATACGTCCCAAGATTGGCTGCTTCCCATAATCGCTTCAACGGCTTCTGGATTTCTGCCATCTTCTGCAAAATAAAGCGTGAAACTTCGCACCGTTGGAGTAGGAAAACCCGCAGGAATTTGTTTGTTCAAAGAAGTACCAATCAGACGGTCAATGATTTGCGTCGCCATTTGTGCATTATTTGGCAATATCGCTGCAAAGCTGTTGATTCCCACGCTGTTTCCGACAGGCTGCAAAGTAGCTTCAATTTGAACGGTATTGACATTCGCAATTGCTGCCGTTCCTCTAAAAATCGCTTGTCCGCCTTCAACTGTTGAAGTTAGGTTGTGTACCTTGAAGCTGCCCAATAAAGAAGCCAAAGTCGAATTTAGCATTTGGGTCATTTGGCTTTCAGGAATCGGCTGCGAGACTTTTTGCTTGGGTTTTACGACTACTTTTGTGCTTTGGGGTTGATTCGGTTTTGTAGGCACATTTCCTGTATCGACTACTTGAGGACCTTTATTTGTGTTGTTGTTGCCATTGTTGTTTCCACCATTATTGGTTTGAGTTCCACCGTTGTTGTTATTGTTGTTTCCACCATTGTTGGTTTGTGTGCCACCGTTGTTGTTATTGTTGTTTCCGCCATTGTTGGTTTGAGTTCCACCGTTGTTATTGTTGTTTCCGCCAGAAGGAGCTTTTTGCATTTCTCGACTGGTGGTCATGATATCATAAATGGGACTTTTGGGAGCATTGCCTGCACGGTAATAGATTTTTTTGGTGTGCAAATCCAATTGAATGTGGACATTGCGGGATTTGTCGTATAAGTAAACCGACCAATCATCTCTATTTCTTTCTTCAAAATTGAAGGAGCTTTTTGCGATTTCTTTCCAAGATTTTGCACCAACTTGTTGGTAAACGCCCAATTTTCTGCCGTTTTGTCCAAACTCCAAAAATTTAACATCTCGACCATTTACCTTTGCAGTAGATGGATTGTTGGGTGCTGGTTTCGCTTTGACTTTCACCAATCTAAAACGTTGGTTCTCTCTGCCATGCTTCGGAAATTGGGTGATTTTGCCGCCATTGTCTCTCGAACCACCATAGACATCCATCACTTTGCCCGACTTGCGATTCATAATAATGTAGGTATCTGCTCCGACTTGCTCAAATCCAAATTGTTGGTTTGGTCCACCATGTTTGTCCCACTGAACAAACTGAACGCCATCTTGCATCGAACCACCAGGCACATCAATTGCTTTGCCACTATTGACGTTCACAATCACATAATAACCACCATCTTTTGGTTCTAAACGGAATTGTTGATTCGGTCCATTGTGCTTTGCCCATTGGAGAAGTTTTGCGCCATTCTGCTTAGAACCGCCTGGTATATCAAAGGCCTTGTCATTATAAGCAGGTTGGATTATGTAGTTGGCGGACTTGTCAAGTGTCGCAAATTTAGGTGTTGCAGGTTTGGTTGGAGCGGGTGTGTTTTGGATGGGCTGTATTTTGGTCAACTTCCAAAATTGACCAGAATAACCACCTGTTTTAGCGAGGTGAATACGGTTGTTTTTGCCGTCATTGATGACATCCAAAGACTTGCCATCTCCCTGCCAGCTGGTGGTCATTCTATAAAAACCATTTCCCAAAGGAGCAATTTTCCAAAATTGCCCCGAATAGCCACCTGTTTTGGCGAGCTGCAATTGGTTGTTTTTGCCATCGTTGATGACATCCAAAGATTTACCATCACCTTGCCATTTGGTTGTTAGGCGGTAAAAACCTTTACCTAATGGAGTGATTTTCCAAAATTGTCCAGAAGCATTACTTGTTTTGGCAAGCTGCAATCTATTGTTTTTGCCATCATTGACGACATCCAAAGATTTGCCATCGCCTTGCCAACTTGTAGTAAGTCTGTACCAATGGTTGGAGTCGATGTCTTGTGCGAGTGCATCGGTTTGTGTAAATAAAAAGGAAATAGAGGTGAGGAGCGTCAAAAAAAGTAGAGACTGGAGTCTTTTCATGATAAGAGGATTTAAGAAATTAATTGATTGCCTTTTGATTTTTTGCATTTGCTCCCGATTAGACGACTTTCTAAAATACTTTCCGACAAAAAAGGAAAGTACTTTTATGTTTTGAAGGAATAGGTTGAAGTATTTGAATGATAATTTACCATTTTTCAAAAAAATCAGACTTGCGCTCGTTTGCAACGAGTGTGAACTGATTTTGGCGTTTGCAACGCCTACTATAGTAGAAGGGAAGTCGTTACAAACGACAGGTGGGTTAAGCACTCGTTGCAAACGAGCGCAAGTGTACGGAGGAGGAATAAATTGAAAACAACTCGCATTTATTTGCAACGAGTATGAACTGATTTTGGCGTTTGCAATGCCTACTATTGATGTGTTTAAGTAGGGAGAGTCGTTGCAAACGACAGGTGCGTTAAGCACTCGTTGCAAACGAGCGCAAGTATAAAAACAAGTACAATTCGGCATTTTTCAAAAAAAATAAAATTCACTCAAAATAAAAATAAGTTTCGATTTTTATCTAATAAATTGATTTACAGGGTGTAAAAGAAGAGTCGTTACTTCAAAAAAGCCCTGTAACTGATTTGTAACTCAAATGAAACTGCATCGTGACTCTTTAGGAACTTCCCTACTTTACATTTGCACCATCAACAACAAGGAACATGATTGTTGGAGACACAAAAAGAAAATATTTAGAAAAAATCATAAATAAGAGTACAATGTCAAATATCAAAACAGAAAATCAATTGAAGCAAAAAAACAACGGTTTAAAAGCACAAGCAAAAGTGTTGAACCAAACAGCATTAGAAGTAGGAAATGACTTAGTTGAAGTGGCTCTCAAAGGAGGAAAAGCTTCACAACAAATTTTTGGAAAAGTATTGAATGGTGGTTTGACCATCTTAGGAATGCAACAAGCAATGGCATTGAGTGCATTGGAGCAAATGGCTGAGAAAGTAGAAGGAAATGACCAATTGAAGAAAATCGTAGGTGTTTCTGCGACTTACTTCAATCAAATAAAAAAAGCAACAGAAGCAGCTACTTCAAAAGTAAAAACGACTGTGACAGGAACTGCAGCAGCAGTGAAAGAAGAAGTAGCAGAAGCGGTAAATGAAGTGGCAGAAGATTTTGAAGTAGTAGAAACAGTGGCAGTAGCTGCAAAGGAAGAATTGTTGGGTGCTGTTGGAAAAGCAAAACAACAATTTGTAGCTGCAGTAGAAAATGTGGTTAAAACTGCAAAAGTAGAGATGGCAGAAGGAGAAGATGACCTACAAAAAATTGACGGCATCGGTCCTAAAATGGCGGAAGTTTTGAAAGAAGCAGGTATCACCAACTTCGTACAAATCGCCAATTCAAAAGTGGAAGACTTGGAAGCAATTTTGGCAGAAGCGGGTTCTACTTACAAAAGATTCAACCCTGCTCCGTGGATTGAGCAAGCAAAATTTGCAGTAGTTGGAGATTGGGAAGGATTGAGTGCTTGGTTGGAAGCCAACAAGTAAATACGAATGAAAAGACTTTCGTAGTCTTTTTCTGACAGAGAAACAATTATTTAAAAATTAAAAAACAATCAACCATGTCTATAAAAAATCAAGTAGTAGAAGCATACAACAACGTATTGGAAACGGCTAAGAGTGTAAACGAAACAGTAATGACAACTGGTGGTGAAGTTTTGAGCGATGTTCAAGAAGTGACTGGACAATGGCAAGAACTAAGCAAAAAAGCCATTGACGGTGGTATGGAATTAGCTGGACAACAACAAGATATTCTTTTGACTGCTTTGGAAACTGCCAAAGGTCAATTGACTGAAAGCACTGAGCGTTTGAAAAATATCGTTGGTGTAAAGTAAACAATCGCATCATATTATAGTGTGAATAAATAGTGTTTTTTAAGAAAGATTTAGTTAGTTGGAGTGGGAACAGAAACGGGTAAACCGATTTTTGTTCCCATTTTTTATTGGTAAGCGAGAAGACAGAAATGGGATGTGAGAAGTGAGGCTTCAAATTCCTTATGGTCAAAATATTAACAACCTTATTGATTTAAGTACTCGTACAAAAGTAATCAGGTAATTTATTTGCTGCAATCACCTAAAAATCAGCTCTTCCCTATCTGATATCCCATATCTAACTTCTGACCTCTTACTTAATTTTGTCCTACCACTTATTAGTATAGACAAAGACTTCCGTAGTTTTACTTCTTAAAAAATCAAATGCCTAAAAAATGAATCCACAAGCCCAAGAATACATCCAAAAACTCGAATTGGAAGCCCATCCAGAAGGAGGCTATTACCGCCGCACCTACCAAAACAATATCATTTTGCCCTCAACTGCCTTGCCCAATCGTTTCAAAAACAGCCGTTTGGCAGCCAGTGCCATTTATTTCTTGCTCACCACCGAATCCTTCTCCGCCTTTCACCGACTACAAGCAGATGAGTTGTGGCATTTTTATGCAGGAACAAGCGTCACTCTTTATTTGATTCACCCAAGTGGTGAATTGCAGACCATTGAAGTTGGAAACCCTTTGAAGAACCTTAATGCCACTTTTCAAGCTCTCATTCCCGCCCAAACTTGGTTTGCAGCAGCTGTCACTGCAGCAGATTCTTATGCTTTGGTGGGTTGTACGCTTGCGCCAGCATTTGATTTTGAGGATTTTGAATTGGCAAATAAAGCGATGTTGGTGAAGGAATATCCACAACATGGAGAATTGATAGAACGGTTTGTGAGGTAAAAACCCAAATGTTTGGTTGATACTGTTCCATAAATTGGTAAATTTGAAGGAGGCTTCTAAGGTCTGTCATTACTCAATCCTTCAAAAAACACCAACAAATGAATCGGCAACTACTCTTTTCGCTTCAAATCCTAATCATCACCTTACTACTTCAAAGCTGTCAACCTGCCCCGAATTCAGCAACCGAAAGTTCGGTCAGTTCGCCCTCCAAAAACATTGAAGTGACCTTCTTTTTGGATAGCGACGGAACACCCACCTATACTGTACACTACAAAGACAAAGCAGTGATAGATACTTCAACTTTGGGTTTTGATTTCAAAGATGCCCCTTCCTTAGGTAAAGGTTTGCAGCTTTTGGGAAGCGAAACAAGTACTGTTTTTGAGACTTGGGAAATGCCTTGGGGGGAGCAGCGAATGGTGGAAAATCACTACAATGAATGGACGCTGCAATTGCGGGAAATGGATGCGCCCAATCGTTTGGTGAATCTACACTTCAAGGTGTACGACGATGGTTTGGGATTCCGTTATGAGTTTCCGAAGCAAGAAAACTGGACAGAAGCCATCATCATGGACGAACACACCCAATTCAATTTGACGGGCGACCATACCTGTTGGTGGATTCCTGGCGATTGGGATATTTACGAACACCTCTACAATACCACCAAGTTCTCCGAAATTGATGCCCTTAGCAAACGTGACCACCCAAATTTGGCGCAGACCACAATTCCCGAAAATGCGGTCAATACGCCTGTCACTATGAAAACCACAGATGGTTTGCACCTAAGTTTCCACGAAGCCAATTTGACCAATTATGCGGGTATGACTTTGAAGGTGAACAAAGAAAAATTGTTGATGGAAAGCGAGTTGGTCGGGTCAAAACTTCTGGGGCACAAAGCCAAAGTAAACCTTCCCTTCAATACGCCGTGGCGCACAATTCAGATTGCAGAAAATGCAGGAGATTTGATTGATTCCAAATTGATTGTGAACCTCAACGAAGCCAACAAACTGGACGACATTTCTTGGTTCAAACCGACCAAATATGTGGGGATTTGGTGGGAAATGCACTTGGGTAAATCTTCTTGGGACATGGCAAGCGGCAAGCATGGCGCAACGACTGTAAACGCCAAACACTTCATTGATTTTGCAGCAGAAAATGGAATTGGAGGCGTACTGATTGAAGGCTGGAACACAGGTTGGGAACATTGGATTGGTTTTGAAGACCGTGAAGGCGTGTTCGATTTTGTGACTCCTTATTCTGATTACGACCTACAAGAAGTGGTGCGTTATGGAAAGGAAAAGGGTGTTGACCTCATCATGCATCACGAAACTTCGGCTGCTCCTCGCACCTATGAAGAACAACTCGATACTGCTTATGCCTTGATGCAAAGCTTAGACATTCACGCTGTTAAGACAGGATATGTCGGAAAAATAATTCCCAAAGGCGAATACCATCACGGTCAATGGATGGTGAATCACTACCGAAAAGTATTGGAAACGGCTGCAAAATACATGGTTGCCATCAATGCACATGAACCCATCAAAGCGACTGGAATTCGTCGAACTTTGCCGAATGCGATTTCGAGAGAGGGATTGAGAGGACAGGAGTTCAATGCTTGGGCATCGGATGGTGGAAATCCTGCCGAACACCTGACCATCGTACCTTTTACCCGAATGTTGGCAGG
>JBGCDY010001141.1:0-7364 GCA_045105835.1 Chitinophagales bacterium | reverse complement strand
ATATATGTGAGGAGTGTAGTTATTTTTCTCAATAATGAAATTGTGTAAATTGACGAAAAATAAATTGGAGCGTATTTTGATGCACCTTAATGTCTCAATTTCTGAAATCAGATTTAATTTAAATTTATCTCGCCCCTTGCATTAATGCCTTCACAAGATAGCGAAAAATTGTTTGTTTTCTATCTTGCTGATTTATATTGTTTTACCCCTGTGTGTCAAAAAATGTTTTTATTTTATGCGAATACTCTATCTTAACTATGAGTTCCCTCCAATTGGAGGAGGAGCAAGTCCTGCCAGTTATGAAATTGCTAAAGAGTATGTTGCTTTGGGGCATCAGGTAACAGTAGTGACTATGTACTATCATGGTCTCCCTACTTATGAAGAAGTAGATGGAATACAAATATATAGAGTTAAATGTTTGAGGAAAAAAGTAAATGTATCTCACCCTTATGAACAGTTTACTTACCTGTTGAGTGCTATGTCTTTTCTCAGAGAGCATTTGAAGAATGTGAATTATGACATGTGTCATTGCCATTTTTTGATTCCTACAGGTTTTTTGGCTTACTGGGTAAAAAAACACTTCAAGATACCTTATATCGTCACGATACATGGAAGTGATGTGCCTGGCTATAATCCTGACCGTTTTCAATTTTTGCATCGTTTTACTCCACCAATACTTAGAAGAATTGTCGAAGAATCTTACCGTGTTACTTCTGGTTCTGTTTATTTGATTGACTTATTATTGAAGAACGTGGGGAACTTCGAAGAAAAAATGATTCATATTCCCAATGGGATAGATGCGAATATTTATGTGCCATTTTCCAAAAAACCTATTATTTTTTCGAGTGGTCGCTTGTTGGAGCGAAAGGGTTTTCAATACCTTATTGAGGCAGTGAAAATGGAAGATATAGGCTTTGAAGTACACATTGCAGGAGATGGGCCAATGAGGCGGCGTTTGGAAGATTTGGCAGAAGGGGCAAAAACAAATGTGGTTTTTCATGGGTGGTTGGACAATACTTCTGAAAAATACAAAAGACTGTTGGGGGAGGCTTCTATATTTTCCCTTATTTCGGCTAAAGAGAATGCTAGTGTTTCTCTACTGGAGGCAATGTCGGCGGCTTGTGTGGTGGTGACTTCTAATGTTTCGGGATGCCCAGAGACAATTGGAGATGCTGGATTGAAGATTGCTCCTGAAAACTCCTTATTGTTGAAACAGGCATTTGAGGAACTGATTAGGAATCCTATTAAGATCAAAGAGTTGAGTAGTTTAGCAAGAGATAAGGTGATGAATGATTACAATTGGAAGATCCTTACGAAAAGGTACGAAGCGTTATTGTTTAATTGATTCTAGTAGTTTTTTAAAAAAAATAAGAGTAAAACTATTGTCTAAATATGAACGTTATCCTGCTTGCTCCATATGATTTTAGTTCCATGAAAGGAAATACAATTAGACCTGCACTCCAATGTTTGAGTTTGGTAAAAAATGGATTCAGTGCATTTGAACTGAGGTCAAGAGTACCAATTTCATCCGTTGGCTACCAACAAAGTAAAGTTCGCCATGGTTTTTGGTCTTGGATTCCGTCTATTTTTAGACCATTGGGTGTTTCCAACTATTTGTTTGACATGCCTTTTGGAAAAAAAATAGAAGTTGATTCTTCTCAGACAATTGTTCATGCCCACAATTTTTACACCTTTTTTTTGATACCTAAAAACTGTATCCGAATAGCAGATTTGCATACTTTCAAGTACAACGAAATGTACTTCAATTACAGTGATTCTGAAAAACATCCAAATCTATTTAAAAGATGGATATACAAGCGTTTATTTGCGCCTATTGTGAGGGTATTGGAGAAGCGAATTTGCTGTCAGGCGGATAAAGTCATTGTTGCTTCGACAAATGTGGGAGAGGTGCTTGCAGATGCTTTTCAAATCTCGCCCGATAAATTTGTGTGTATCAACAATATGGTGGAGGTGGATAAATTTACTGTAAACCAGCACAATGAGCCTTTTAGGATTGGAGTGGTGGGGAGTTTTAAGGATCAACTGAACAAGGAGGTAATACCTGAAGTATTAAAAATTGCAGCTTTGACTCCGCTTTCTATTGTCTTGATTGGTAGCATATTGGAGGAAGATGCAAAGGTTTTTGAGACCTTTCCGAATGTAAGGGTTTTGGGTAGGGTTTCGGATGAAGTATATAAAAATTGGATGTCAAAGATGAGTGTACTCTTGGCTCCTTATACCATTCATCGTCAGGGAGGTGGTTCGAGGAATAAACTGATTGAAGCGGCTGTCTCTGCTACCCCTATAGTGACTACTTTGGGTGGAGCGGAGGGATTTGGAGGAATGAATTTGCTTCGGGTTGGAGATTCGACAGCTTCCTTGGTAGAACAAATTGAGGCACTTCAAAACGCAGATATAAGGCGGGCATTGGGGCAAAAACTTAGAGAATATGCCATCGAAAACTTTGATTGTGAGACGGAGGGAAAAAAACTGATTGCTGTGTATGAATCTCTGTGTAAGTAGATAGGGAGAAAAGGGACGTGGGAAGTGAGACTTCAAATTTTTTATTGTCAGAAGATTAACAACCTTATTTGTTGAAGTTGATTTTGTCTTACTACTTACTTAAATAAAAAGAAACTGCTTATCAAAATATGAAAGCTGGATTTGAAAAAGATACTATTTACACTGTGTTGGTAAAAATCCCGACTACTGTGTGTATGCTGATTTATATGGTATTACTCACTCGTTTGTTGGGACCAGAAGGAAATGGAATATATACTTTTGTTATTACTAATATAAACATTGCGATTATCCTATTGGGCCTTGGAACCAAAGCAAGTATTGTTTTTTTTGCGGCTAAAAAGCGATTGATTTTAGAAAAAATACTGGGTTTGTCGCTTTTACTCTTAGGTTTTGGAATGTGTATTATGGGTTTGCTTGTTTGCTTGTCTTACTTCGATATTGGACGCATCAGAGAATTCTTACTCCCTTCTGAATATACGGATGCTTTTTTCTTGGTTTTTGTTTTGCTTGTGTTTCTTTTTCAATATTTGCAGAAGACTTACCACAGCATATTAACGGGTTTTACACACTTTAAAGAAATCAACACCTATCAGTTTATTGGTCACTTAGTAAAGGTTTTTGTTGTGGCGAATGTCTACGTGTATTGCCTTTATTACGAACTTCAATGTTCGATTGCATTTGTTTTTTCTTGGATTATTCTAATCGAATGTATCAATACCATTGTATTCACAGCCTTGTTTTTTAGAAAAATTCCTTTTCGTATGAGTTATCAATTATCTCTTAAGGAAGAACTGATTCCTTTTTTTAGTTACGGGATGAAACAGTATGCTTACGAAACCGTGGAATATATGAATAAACGGCTGGATGTCTTACTCATACAGGCTTATAGGGGAACTGTGGCTTTGGGGCAATATGGATTGGCGACACAAGTGACCAATTTTATGTTGGAGCTTTCTTGGCCGATTAATGTGGTCTTGTTTCCTCACTTGACAAAAATGCCCAAAGAGGAGGGAGGGCAGCTTTTTTGCAAGCTTTTTAGGGGCTATCTCTTGATTCACATTTTGTTTGCAGTCTGTATATGGGGGACGGCAGATATAGTCATTCCTTTTGTATTTGGAGAGGTTTTTTCGGAATCTATCCTGCCCATGAAATTGTTGGCAATAGGAATTGTTTTTGCGGGCATTCGGAATATTTTGAATATCTACAATAAGGCCTATGACCGTCAGAGGTACAGTATTATTGGTACGAATATAGGCTTGTTAGCAACTGTGTTTTTGGGTTTGTGGCTTATTCCTCTTTATGGAATTATTGGAGCAGCTTATGTTTCTATGATTGCTTATGGACTGACTGCTATGTTTATGTTTTTTACTATGTTTTCCCATTTTAACCAACCTTTGTACTTGTTGTTTGTGTTTCAAAGAAGTGATTGGCTGTGGGTGAAAGAACAGTACCAAAAATTGAAGGAAAGAAAATAGTTACCTGTTTTATGAATTGATAAAATAGCTTTAAAACTACAATGATATACCCAAAAGTAAGCATATTAATTTCCGTTTACAATCAATTACATTGCCTATCAGCGGCAATAGAATCTGCTTTGGCACAGGATTATCCCAATATCGAAATTGTGATCAGTGATGATTACTCTACTGATGGAGAGGTAGGTGAATTTGTTCAAAGGTTTGAAGATGAGCGGATAAAGTATTTTCGGAATGAACAGAATTTGGGTACACACAAGAATTACCAAAGAGTGCTGTATGATTATGCCAATGGAGTCTATGCCATTATGCTCAATGCGGATGATTACTGGATAGATGCAGGCTTTATTAGTAAAGCGATGAAGATTTTTTTGGAGAATGAAGATGTTGCATTGGTTTTTGGAGATATAAGGGTGTATGTGGCTGGGCGAGACACATTTTTGGAGGATGAAATGCACAAAAATTTGCCTTCGATAATAGATGGGAATTGGTTTTTTATGGAGTATCCAAAGGGCTATTCTTTGCCTCATTTGACTTGTCTGTATGACCGTAAGCGTGCCATTGAATTGAATTTTTATACAAATGAGGCAATAAGCGGAGATTGGGAATCATTATTAAAACTGATACAAGGAAGTCAGGTGGGCTATATTTCCGAAAAAGTGGGGATATATGTCAAGCACTCTAATAATTACACAAAAGACACGTCTTTGGAAATGCTTTCTCAGGCAGATAGTTACATTCACAATGTTTATCAGTTTGCACTAAATCGAGGAGATTTTGAAGAGGAGAAACTGAATGAATGGCTATTCGAAATGCTGAAAAGACATTATGCAAAGTGGTTGGTTAAACTTTGGTTTTTGAACAAAGAACAACTCCCTTTTTACAAAGACTTTTTGCGCTCTAATTACCCGATTCTTTATAGAAATATTCGTTGGGATATTCGCTACCAAGGTTATTTATTGATTCGTAGGTTTCCTTTTTTATTGAAGTGGGTGTTCAGGAATGTATTGAAACAAGAGTCTTTTATTTTGGATTTATTGGCGTATCAGTCGCTCAAGGATAAGAGGTAATGAAAAGGATGGGCATGGTTTAGAATTCACATAGTATTTTATTAGACTATTTTATAGTGTATTTTGATGGCTCATATTTGAATGACTACAAAACATACAATGATATACCCAAAAGTAAGCATATTGATTTCCGTTTACAATCAATTACACTGTCTATCAACAGCCCTCAAATCTGCTCTGGTACAAGATTATTCGAATATCGAAATCGTTATTAGTGATGATTATTCTACCGATGGAGATGTAGGGGGATTTGTGCAAAGCTTTGGAGATGAACGGATAAAGTATTTTCGCAATGAGCAAAATTTGGGGATGTGCAAGAATTTTCGAAGGGTTTTGTATGACTATGCGACTGGAGAATATGCCATTATGCTCAATGCGGATGATTATTGGATAGATGCAAGTTTTATTAGCAAGGCAATGAAGATTTTTTTGGAGAATGAAGAGGTCGCATTGGTTTTTGGAGATGTGAGGGTATATATAGCTGCACGAGATACATTTTTGGAGGATGAAATGCACAAAGGATTACCTTCGGTAATGGACGGGAATTGGTTTTTTATGGAGTACCCAAAGGGCTATTCTTTGCCTCATTTGACTTGTTTGTATGACCGAAGGCTTGCGCTTCAATTGGATTTTTATACAAATGAGGTGATGAGTGAGGACTGGGAGTCGTTCTTACAATTGATACAAGGAAAACAGATTGGTTATATTCCCGAAAAAGTGGGCGTTTTTGTTAGACATCTGGATAATTTCACAAAGAGTACATCCTTGGAAATGCTTTCTCAAGCAGATAGTTACATTCACAATATCCATCAGTTTGCACTAAATCGAGGAGATTTTGAAGAGGAAGCACTGGATGAATGGCTATTCAAAATGCTGAAAAGACACCACATAAAATGGTTGGTCAAACTTTGGTTTTTGGACAAAAAACAACTTCCTTTTTACAAAGATTTTTTGCGCTTCAATTATCCAAAACTTTACCGAAATATCTATTTGGATATTCGCTATCAAGGTTATTTGTTGATTCGCAGGTTTCCTTTTTTATTGAAGTGGGTGTTCAGAAATGTATTGAAACAAGAATCTTTTATTTTGGATTTATTGGCGTATCAATCGGAGAAAAAGAGGATTTGATTTTTTGAAACCTTACTTCTCATATCCCATTTCTGCCTTCTCACTTCCTTATTTACAATAATAGACCTCTACCAAAGTATTGTCAATTCCATACCCATGGTATTTGCGGCAATTTTTGGCAATATAGTTTTGAACCTTTGGGCGAATGTGGTAGGTCTTGTGTGTTGCCCAAGTAATCCACGCACCACCTTCAAATTGTTCCAAATCCTTTTGAAGTTTTGGGAGTTTGTACTGTCTATTATTGGGAATCTCTATTTTTTGAACCTTGTTTCCCATGCCTTGCATATACATATCTTCAAAATAAAGTGCAATGATGCCTTCTTTGTTGGTCTGAATGTTCTTTTGGATGCTGGCATAAGCTTTGGAGGAAAATTGGGCTTCGGGAAATTTGGAGTAAATCCAATCGTATTGATTGACAAAGTTCCCAATGCTCAATAAAACAATCATGGAAGGAATGATTGCCCTTTGCCATTTTGAAGGTAACAAGCGATTTAATTTTAATAAGACACCAATCACTAATAAATAGGCAAAGGGAATCAAATGCAAGATATATCGAAAGTGTGCATGGAAATTAATCATATAAACATACAAGACGAATGCTGCACCCAATAAAGAATACAGCGCAAACATTCTTGTTTGCTTCTTACCAAACCACCAAAACAACAGACCAATCAAGAGAATACTTGTGGTGCTATAAGTGGGGAATGGAAATGCGAATAAATCAGAGATGTAACTAGGTGAATACTCCTCAAAAAGGGAAAGATGTGTTTGGATATTGCTAACTAAGAAGTCATAATTTAGGCTGAAAATTCCTATTCCTCCCACCAATAAGGGGAGAAAGAGTCGTGTTTGTTTTTTTATTACCAACAAATAGACAACCAGCGGAAGGATAAGTGGTAGTAAGACAAAAGAAAGGACATGGATTTGAAGGCTAAAATAGAGAAGTAGCAGCGTACCTATGACCAAACTCCAATCGTAATTGAAGTATTTTTGTACCCATTTATGTTGATAGATTCTCCATGAATATTGTTTTTTGGTGGTCAGGACTTGGTAGCTTAGGTAGAAAAGCAAGACAAAAGTGGGAACCAAAACTGCATACATCCTGACACGTCGAAAATAGATGATGAAATAAGGGTGCATGATACAAACGAAAGTCACTACAATGGCT
>JBGCDY010001140.1:0-4504 GCA_045105835.1 Chitinophagales bacterium | reverse complement strand
CCTGCCAAACCAGTCTCTATTACCATACAAAAAGCCATTGAAGAAGATGCTCAAAGACTCACAGGTATAGCCCTTTCTGCAAAACGGCACTGGGGCTACCCTGAAGAATGGATAGCACTTTGGACAGAAGGGTTGACAATTGGTTCGGCGTACATTCTTCAAAACCAAGTGTTCACCGCAATTTGTGAAGGAAAAGTCATCGCTTTCACTGCTTTGGTAGAAAGGGAGGATTCTTACGAGATTGAACATTTGTGGGTTTTGCCCAAGTATATGGGCTTAGAAATCGGGCAAAAGTTGGTTCTTTACCTCAAAAATATCCTATCTACGTTAGACTTGACAGGAATGAAAGTCATTGTTGTGTCTGATCCAAATGCGGTGGGTTTCTACCAGAAAATGGGCGCAACCATTGTAGGAGAGTATGAAAGCACCCCCAATAAGCGAATGCTGCCTATTTTAGAATTCAAATGAACATAGAGGTACATTGTGCCTCCGTAAGCCATTAACTTCAAAGCATATTTCAATATTATTTTCACTCCATACCATAAGTCTTATGAAACAATTCTTAATACTCTTGGCATTTAGTCTAATTTTATTTGCCTGCAACAATTCGTCTAAAGAAAACAAAACCACCACAAACGAGCAATCAAACAATGAATGGCTTGCCATCCCTAATAAAAGTGTGGGAAAAATCACTCCAAATATGACTGAGGCAGACATCATTGAAGCCTATGGCAAAGCACAGGTAAAACGAGATAGTTTGCATGTAGGAGAGGGGTTTTACATTCAATCAACGGTTGTGTTTGCCAATACTCCCAACGAGTTGAGAATAGCTTGGGAAGAAGGCAAAACATTTGAAAAAATGACTCGAATTATTGTCAAAAAACCAGCCACTCAATGGCATACACCTGAAGGGCTCACTATCGGAAGCCCACTTCAAAAGGTAATTGACCTAAATGATACGCACTTCAATTTTTGGGGTTTTGAATGGGATTATGCAGGCAGTGTGTCCTCTTGGGAAGGCGGCAATTTTGATGGCAAAGGCTTGGGTGTTCGCTTGGCATACCAAACAGAACGCAATCAACTCGATGCACAGGCTATGACAACTGTCATCGGTGACCAAGAAGTATCGAGTTCAGAACCTATTTTGAAGGAAATGCAAGTGACTGTATCTGAACTCTTCTTTTATTTTCCAGAATGATATGCTGTTAAATCTCCTACGAGAGAGTAAGGTAAATTTGCCACGCCAATAAACAAAGCAAAAGAATAATGGCAACAATAAACAATGCCAACTGCCAGCCCTTTGTTTGAGGAATTTCCACTTGCTTTTCCGCTGGATTTGCCTCCTCTTGAAGAAGGTCAATATCCTTTTCATCTGTATTCGGCTCCAACAAATTTTCTTCTAAATCAGTTGGTTCAATTTCGCTGTACAAGTCCACGATTTGTCCTTCAATGTACTTGCTCAATTTGTTTTTACGCTCCGTTTTCACAACCTGATGTATCAAAGCCTCTACATCTACATTTTTGATGTAGTTGTGTGAGCATTTAATGTGGCGTTCTCGCTGCTCATGGTACATTTGCAGCTCGCTAAATTGGAAGAAATGAGGTTCTTTACTGTCCGCACATTCAGGGCAATTGCAGGAAATCCATTCTGTCATCGCCAAGTTATTGACATCCGCATGAATCTCTTCAATCGTCTGGCGAATCATGCGCAGCATTTCTTTCTTAAAACTCCCTTCGAGTGTGATGTGAATTTTGCGGTCAAAATACTGCTCTCGCACCAATGCACGTGTATCCTTGTAGTCCAACAATACCCCATATCTCCAGTTGGTTCCTTCATGAATAAATGGATGCAGCTTGACAATCAATCTTGTAAGCATTCCTTTGGGCATAAAAGGATAGCGGTACTCAAAATGGAAATTGTCAATATTCGTGCGCCATTCATAGGGCACTTCATCAACATTCAACAATTGAGGGGCAAGATAGTGACCTGGACTCAACTCGAAACAAAGTTCAAACTTATGATTTTTCATAAGCGACAAAAGTTCCTGTTTGTTTTCCCAGTATTCTTCATCTCGCCAGATATGGCTCAAATCCCCGTCTGTAAAATGTCCATAATTGTCCTTAATCCGCTGATTATCCAGCACATTGTACACTCCTTTTGTGACCCAATCATGGTTCAGGAAAATACGCTTCTTTAAGTCGTCATCGTCCTTGAAGTGTAGAATGACCCCCAAATCGTGAAAAAATTCACTGATAAAAAAGGCACTGGTTTCATTCAAATGATACTTCTGACAAATCGCCAAATACTCTTCAAAATCAAGGTAATTTTTACCTTCTTCCTTCAATTGCTCCAATTTCTTGCGAATATCCACCCACACCTTCGGCAAAGGAGTCCCTATATGCGGCAATAATTGGCGATTCTTGAGCATTCCCTTTATCTTGTCTTTCAAGGCTTCAATCGTATCCCTATAATCGGGCTTACAACTAACACGTTCCAGACTCACGATGTTTTCGAAGTGTTTACGGTATTCTTTTATAGGAAGTTCTTTGGTAGGTTGGTCACATTTGTTGAGAATCATCAAAACAGGACTATCCCCTCCTAAAAGGCTGATAATGTTCAGCCAATAATAGAAATCTTCGTGTTTGTCCTCTTTTCGAGGCTCTGTGACCAGTAGGTAAATAGCTCGTTTGGTAAGAAAAAACTGGTGGGTAGCGTGGTAAATTTCCTGCCCTCCAAAGTCCCATATATTCAGCCTAAAATCCTTTTGCAGTGATAGTTCTTCTTTGGGAATCGTCCATGTTTTCACATCAATCCCTTCCGTACTCTGTTCATCCTCCAGCTCATAGTCTTTCTTGGTCAATGACTTAGACAAAGAAGTTTTCCCTACACGCCCTTCACCCACCAACAAGAGCTTCATCTCGTATAAAAAATCTTTTTCTTCCGCCTTCGCCAATGCCTTGAAATAATTGCGAATAGAAATAATTCCTCGATTCGCAATCTCCAAAGGAGGAGTTTCGATGGGATTGTCTTTGAGGTAGAGGTATTGAAGGCTTTGTATGTTGGCAATTTCTGGCGAAATATCTCGTAGGCGATTGCCACTCAAATCCAGCAATTCCAATTTTTGAAGGTTTTCCACCTCTGCCAACAAGACACGCATTTCGTTTTTGCCCAAATCCAAATATTCCAACTCCGTCAAATTACCAAATCCATTGGGCAATCCGACGATTTGATTGCTACGCAAATCCAGTAATTGCAGTTTTTCGAGTTGGGAAAATGTTTCGGGTAAAGTTGTTAATTGATTGCTACTGAGATAACAGCGTTGCAAATTTTTCAATTCGGAGAATGAATCAGGAAGATTTTTCAATTGATTCCCCCCTAAATAAAGACGTTGGAGAGAGGTCAATTCTGCAAACTCTTCGGGTAGTTCCTTGAGCAAATTATCCCCCAATCCCAATTGTTGCAAGGCAGGCAAGGAGCTCAATTCTGTTCCTATTTTTGCCAAGCGGTTTCCTTTCAAATCCAAGCGTTGCAGCTTTTGCAGCCTGTGAAAATCTTTGGGTAATTGGTTCAAATGATTGCTACTCAGTCCCAACCGCTGCAGATTCTGTAAATTGCAAAAACCTTCTGGAAGCTGATTCAAATGATTGCTACTCAAATCCAATCGCTGTAATCTTTGGAGATTTCCAATTTCTTCGGGAATGCTCTCCAATTCATTTTTACTAACATCCAAAAGTTCCAAACGCTTCATCTTCCCGATTACAGGCGGCAATGTTTCCAACAAATTGCTGCTCAAATCCAACAATTGTAGGTTTTGAAGCAGTCCAATTTCATCGGGTATCTGGCTGATTTGGTTTCTATCCCGTTTGGTATAGGCTGACCAATGCCCTAGTTTTAACTCTGTTAAATGATTGAGTTCAAATACTTGAGGGGGTATTTTGGTTAATCCGAGGTTGGTAAGGTCTAAAGTGCGAAGTTGTTGGCTTCGGGCTTCTTCAATGCGTTGTATGACCAGCTCTTGCAAATCCATTTGTATGTTGTTTTATCCGCTATTTCAGTTCTAAGTATTGGAGGCTCAAGATGTACATTCTCAATGGGGTGGGTTTTTATTTGCTCTCACAAAACCAAGATTAATTACATTTTTTGTCTTAATTTTGGTTTTTATTGATTGCTTAATGCAATTATTGAACCGATTTTTTTACAAAGATAGACCTTTTTTAACGGATGGATAAAATCAAACTGCAAGGAGGAGATATAACCCAACTCAAAGTAGATGCGATTGTGAATGCGGCAAAACGCTCTCTCTTGGGTGGCGGTGGTGTGGACGGTGCTATCCATAGAGCAGGAGGTCCCGAAATTTTGGCAGAATGCAGGCAAATAGGCGGTTGTAATACGGGTGATGCCGTCATTACTACGGCTGGGCGAATGCCTGCTCAATATGTCATTCACACAGTTGGCCCCGTTTGGAGAGGTGGCAATCAAGGAGAAGCAAAATTATTGGAAAAC
>JBGCDY010001139.1:0-2262 GCA_045105835.1 Chitinophagales bacterium | reverse complement strand
ATCACTCCACCACAAACTTATCCCCATCCTTCGCAAAATGAATCTCCCCACTATAGCCTTTCAATTCTCTGCGATACAAGTTCTCGACCACCTTCAAATCAGGCGCAGGCGCAAAATGATGCAAAACCAATTTTTTGACCTGCGCTTTCGCCGCAATATCCGCAACCTCGGCAGGGGAGGAGTGATAGTCTTGAATATCGTGGATGATTTTGGAATTTCGGGCATTGCCCACTTCGGCTAATTTTGCCTCCATTTGCTGCAACAAAGAGACCAACAAGACTTCATGTAACAACAAGTCTGCACCCTTCGCCATTTCCAACACCATGTCATTTTTCTTTGTATCGCCACTAATCACCACCTTTTTGCCCTTGTATTCAATCGCATAACCCACCGCAGGTTCTATCGGTTCGTGGTTCACATCAAAAGCCGTGATGGTAATGCCATCCTGTTGGTAGACGACTTCTTTGCCGCCTTGCACATTTTTGAATTCGTGCGGAATGCCCTTGGCTTTGTTGATATCCATCAGTTCCGCCCCATGATGTGTTACTCGGTGTTGGTTTTCGATGTGTAGAAGTTGGTCAATTGCGTGCATCAACGTATCCAAACCATCGGGACCATAGACATGCAAATCATTGTTTCTGCCCAAAACCCAAGAACGGTTGATAAGATAGGGCAAATCCATAAAGTGGTCGGAATGCCAATGCGTGAGGAATACGCCCTCTATTTTGTTGAGCGGCAAGCGCATGTTTTCCGCTTTTTGGACGACTCCAACACCTACATCAAATAGAAAGAAATGTCCATTCACCAATACTGCCGTTCCCGTTTGCGCCCGATTGCCAGGCATTGGAGAGGAAGTACCGACTGTGTAAACGGTGATATTTTCTGTGTCTTTCAACAAATCATCGCTTTGGTTGAGGCGTTTCATTTGTTGGTTGAGCATCAAGGGGATGAGCTTTTGAGGGAAGAAGGTGATGGTAATCCAGCCGATTGCAGCGATTAGGGCGAATAGACTTAGAATGGAAAGGAGGATTTTTTTCATTGTTGGGTTGAATTATGAGCAGCTAAGAATGTGTTTTATAATCAGTGTGTTTGTACCACATCAATAGGGAGGAATTTAAAAGCAATAGCTGTCAAACTAAGTAACGAATGAAAATTAAAAAACTACTTCTACTTAGAAGTGGTTGTACTTTCTTTCTTCCATTTCTGAATCTGAACAGTTTTAGCGCCCTCGAGGATATTTGTCCAGTTTTGAAGTATAAAATGGGGGCATTTATGCAGACCTGAAAGGGGGATCTATTGAGTGCCACCTAAAAAAAACACAATCTTGATTTGAAGCTTCACTCCCTTACCAAATCAAGACTCCACAACCGCCTCTTGCACATTTCCCTGAGCAGTATTGGCATCAAATGTTGTTTCATTTGATTCGGTTACTGTTTCGGGTGTGGGTTCTACAAAAAAGCTTTTTTGGAAGATGATGATAGCAGCCACTCCACAGGTAATCGCCGAATCTGCTATATTAAAAATCGGTTGGAAAAAGCGAAAACGGTTTCCGCCAATGTAAGGAACCCACTCAGGGTAGTTTCCTTCAACGAGTGGAAAATAGAACATATCCACCACATTTCCATACAATAAAGGTTTGTAACCTCCGCCTTCGGGCAGAAAGGTAGCTATTTGGGAGTAGGTACTCGCCGAAAACAAGACTCCATAAATCGTACTGTCAATGATATTGCCAATGGCGCCTGCCATGATTAAAGACATACTCACAATCAAGCCATTGGGAGCTTTGGATTGTACCAAATGTCGGAGGAAGAAGCCAATAAAAACCACTGCTACAATCCGAAACAGGCTCAAAGCCAGTTTTCCATACTCTCCTCCAAAGGTGATTCCAAATGCCATCCCATCATTTTCGACAAAATGAATGATGAACCAGCTGAAAATCTCATGCTCTTGTCCCAAAGACATATTGAGCTTGATCCAGACTTTCAAAACTTGGTCAATCAGTAATACCCCTAAAATAATTAAAACAATTCTCGAAGTTTTCAAATTATCGTGTTTTTTGAATGATGAGTCCTTTGTTTGTACTAAACCATACAACAATCTTTATCAAAAGTTCACTTCACCATTTATCATTTTTCATCTCGATAGAGGACAAACGTTTTCATGAATATGATTCTGTAAATTTTCTGTTTAAATTCTATAGATACCATGTGACAGAAGTTTCTTAAAATCATTCTATGTCCAAATCCTTCAATTTTCCTCCCC
>JBGCDY010001138.1:0-4482 GCA_045105835.1 Chitinophagales bacterium | reverse complement strand
GATGGGAAATGCGGAAGGTGCTGCAAAGGAAGAACTTCGCACGAGTAGTTTTGAAGTGCATGAACGTTTGGTGGAAATGCCACTTTGGGAGGATTATAAAGAATTATTGAAGTCCGACATTGCTGATTTGAAGAATATCGGAGGGAAATTTGCGGGAGCTATTACTGCAGGTAAATTCTTAGAGCATTTCACGGATTATCCTTGGATACATGTGGATATGGCTCCAATGGGTTGGAATTTTCAAACAAGTGGCTATCGAATCAAAAATGGCTCGGGAGCAGGTGTACGTTTGTTTTACGATTTTTTGAAGAGACAAGCAGGGTAGTTTGGAGCGAATTGTGAAAGCTCATCATTCATCATTTAACATAGAAGGAACTTCATGCACGGTATAGATAACAAGAATAAGAGTCATTCGAGCAATAAGGATGAGAAAAGAATCAAAATAGGTATTTCGATTGGCGATATCAACAGTATTAGTCCAGAGATTATTATCAAGACATTCAAGGATGAAAGGATGTTTAAGTATTGTACGCCCATTATATATGGTTCTTCAAGGGTGATGTCTTATCACAGAAAGGTATTGCAGGAGGAGGATTTTAACTACAATATTATCAACTCGGTTGAACGTGCTAAATCTGGATCTTGCAATGTATTGAATTGTTGGACGGAAGATATTTCGATTACTATTGGTCGCCCAAATCCTGCTATTGGCAAATTTGCTTTGAGGGCTATCGAATCGGCATTGTATGATTTGAAGGAAGGGAAAATCGACATGATTTTGACGGCACCTGTGAATAAGAGTTTATTGCATACGCAAGAAAACCCTTTTCCTGGTCATACGGAATACATCACCCAAAAATTTGAGGATTCGTCGAGTATGATGTTTTTGGTGAGTAATCAATTGCGGGTAGGTTTGGTGACAAACCATTTGCCTGTCAAGGATGTAGCTAAGAATATTTCTGAAAAATTGATTATGAAAAAGCTGCACATTATGCACAATTCTCTGAAAAGAGATTTTGGTATTGTGCGTCCTAAGATTGCAGTTTTGGGATTGAATCCTCATGCTGGAGATAGCGGTTTGATAGGAGAGGAGGATGCAAGCATCATTATGCCTACATTGGAAAAAGCTAAAAATGAAAACATGTTGGTTTTTGGACCCTATGCTGCAGATGGTTTTTTTGGAATGGGCTTGTACCGCCAATTTGATGCAGTTTTGGCGATGTACCACGATCAGGGTTTGATTCCTTTCAAGACATTGAGCTTTGGGCATGGAGTGAATTTCACTGCGGGTTTGCCTATTGTCCGTACTTCTCCTGATCATGGAACGGCGTATGATATTGCAGGAAAAAATATTGCTTCTGAACAATCTTTTCGAGAAGCCATTTTTATGGGGATAGATGTTATCCGACACCGCCAAAATTTTGATGAAATGATGGCTGATCCCTTAAAAAAAATGACAAGAGCAAAACCACAGGTGTCAAATAGAGCTGTAAAGCCAGAAGCTACACCTTTAAGCAATGATACTGACGCTACTAAAAAAAATGACAAATAAAACTATAACAATTTTATTGATTTTGAAGTTATAATTCGGCTAAGAAATAGATTACTTATACAGACAAGAGAGATATTAACACCATTCAAACCCCATCATATATGAAACAGCCCTTATTCCAAGTTTATTGGATTTTGATTCTTGTAGCTATTTTTTGTACAACAGATGTCTTCGCTCAACCAGAATACAATATGAGCAACAATACCGTTACGGATTGTGAAGGCATACTTTATGACAGTGGTGGCCCAAATGGTGAATATGGTTCTAACGAAAATTTTACCTTTACGATTTGTCCCGATCCAGTTCCTGTTTGTTTAAGGTTGAATTTGGGAACGGTGGTGGTTGAAACTCTTTTTGATACCTTCAATGTTTATGATGGAGTAGATGATACAGGCGGAACTTTGTTGTTTCACAATGGAGGAACAGACTTTATTGAAAGTTTGGAGGCAAGTAGTGGCTGTATAACCGTTATATTTAATTCTGATGCAAGTGATAATAAAATAGGCTGGGAGGCTACTTGGTCTTGCTTTGATACAGCATGCCCTGAAGAGATTTTGTTGCCTACAGAACAGGATTGTTTGGGGGCTATTCCGCTTTGTTTAGGAGAATATTCCGAAACCAATGCTTTCTCTGGAGAAGGAAATGTGCGGGATGAAATTAGTGTGGCTAATTCTTGTTTATTGAATGGAGAACTTAATAGTGTATGGTATACTTTTACGGTATTAAATAGCGGCGATTTGGGTTTCTCGATTACTCCAAATGATTTAGGTGATGATTATGACTGGGCAGTCTTTCATACCACAAATGCTGGCTGTGAAGATATTCCGACTGATCCAAGTCTGTTGGTAAGCTGTAATTATTCTTCCGAATTAGGAGTGACTGGTCCTACTGGAGCGACTACCCAAACGGAGGCAGGGGGAGCAGATGCAAATCAAAATGCCTTGATACCTGTTTTGGCGAACGAAACCTATGTTATCAATGTGAGCCAATTTACAACATCCGAAAGCGGTTATACCATCAATTTTGATGCTTCAACAGCAGTGATTTTTGACGATGAACCTCCGAGTTTGGAGACTGCTGCATTGTGTGGCTCAAATAACTTGCGATTGAAGCTGCCTGAAAACGTTTTTTGTAGTACCGTTGGAATTGAAGACTTTACCTTATCTGGCCCTGCTGGACAACATACGATTACAGCTATTACTTCACAAGCTTGTTTGGATGGTGCAGATTATGATCGTTTTTTCAATTTGTTGTTTGATCCCGCTATCAGCGTAGCAGGACAATACATCTTAACACTTGTTGGAGAGGTGGAGGATTTGTGCAACAATACTTCAAACCCCAACAATCAATTGGTATTCGACATTACAGAAAATGATATTCGAGCTCCTATTGAAGATTTGGATGTGTGTGCTGGAGATGATTTGACTTTGGTTGTCAATAATTCTGACCCTGCAGCTGTATACAATTTTTACTTAGAGAGTTCTCTGGATAGTCTATTGGGAACTGGTCAACAGTTGGATGTTAGTCAGTATATTACTGCTCAAGATACCCCTTTCTTCTTTTACATTACGGAAGTAGACAGCGAGTGTGATAATATCCCAACAGAAGTATCGGTGATTGTTCGTGATTTGGCTGTTGCTGATTTGCTTTATGACAGCCCTATCTGTTTTGATGAAAGTGCCCCTCCTGCATTGCCTACCTTGAGTGCAGAATCTACCCAAGGAGGAACGTTTGAAATTACTGGAGGAGCAACGATTGATGTGGCAACAGGAGAGGTTGATATAAGCACAACAAGCCAAGGTGTTACTTATACAATTACTTATACAACACCTACTTCTAATTGTAGCGTTTCCGCTACTGCAAATGTGGATGTTGTTGGGCCTCCAATTCTTAGTATTGAAGGTTTGGAAAGCGGTTATAGTGAATCAACAGGAGACGTACCTCTTACTGCAAACATTCCCGGTGCCGTTTTTGCAGGGCCTGGGATTACTGCCAATTCCAATATTTTTAATACCCAAGCGGCAGGACTTGGTGTACATGACATATGTGTTACTTATACGGATCCTATTACGGGCTGTGCTGCAAATACATGCTTGCCTGTAGAGGTGTTTTCAAGACCTACTGCTACTTTTGAAGTGAATTCTGCTACTTGTATAGGAGAAGAAATTGAACTCACATATACGGGAAATATTGACCCTGATTCAGGAGTATTTACATGGAGTTTTGGAGATGGAACACAAGTAGGAGGAACAGATGCTAACCCTATTGTGCAGTGGGATTCACCAGGGATACAAACCATTTCTTTGACGGTAGAATTCAATGGCATTTCTTCGGATGAGGAGACAATGGATATTGACCTAGTTGATATTGAAGTGGTCAATTCGACTGAAAGTGTAACGATTACTCCTGGAGAGAGTATTGATTTGATAGTCGATGCAAGTTCTAGTAATGGGAATAATCTGTCTTATGAATGGTCACCTTCCGATGACTTGACTTGTAATGATTGTCCAAATCCAAGTGCTTCTCCAAGTAGTTTTACCAATTACAGTGTGGTGGTTACAGATTCAGAAAGTGGTTGTTCTGAATCGGCGAGTTTTCAGGTGAATGTAACAAGGCAAAGCCGAATTGCGATTCCTAAAGCATTTACTCCCAGTGGAGGTGGCTTGAATGATACTTATAGAATTTTAATTCGAGGTTTTACAGAAGCGGAATTCCAGATTTACGATAGAAGTGGCAATCGTGTTTTTGAGAGTCAAGATCCAACAAATGATGGTTGGGATGGTATCTACGAAAATGAGCCACAAAATATTGGAGTCTATGTTTATTATTTGATTGTGACCTTTGACAATGGCGACAGACGCTTGTATCAAGGAAATATTACTTTGATAAGGTAATTAGTGATTAATGACTGGTGATTAGTAAGAGGTGAG
>JBGCDY010001137.1:0-11932 GCA_045105835.1 Chitinophagales bacterium | reverse complement strand
AGTGGTATGATTCCTTGATTGCCGTAGTGGGTTGCGACAAAAATATGCCTGGTTCGGTGATGGCAATGGGACGCATCAACCGCCCTTCAATCATGGTGTATGGCGGTACGATTCACTCTGGAAAATGGAAAAATAAAACCTTAGACATTGTTTCTGCTTTTGAGGCATTGGGAGAAAAATTTGCAGATACGATTACCCCCGAAGACTTCAAAGGAGTCATTCAAAATGCTTGCCCAGGTGCAGGAGCTTGTGGGGGAATGTACACCGCCAATACGATGAGTTCTGCCATTGAAGCCTTGGGAATGAGTTTGCCTTATAGCTCTTCAAACCCTGCCTTGAGTATCGAAAAACAAAAAGAGTGTTTGGATGCTGGAGTTGCGATACGTTTGTTGCTTGAAAAAGACATTAAGCCGAGCGATATCATGACCTTCAAAGCCTTTGAAAACGCAGTGACAATGGTGATGGTTTTGGGTGGTTCTACCAATGCAGTTTTGCACTTGATAGCCATGGCAAAATCCATCAATGTACCTTTGACTATCAAAGACATACAGCGTATCAGCGACAAGACACCTTATTTGGCAGATTTGAAGCCAAGTGGTAAATATTTGATGGAGGATTTGCACAATATTGGGGGCGTTCCTGCTGTCATGAAAATGTTGTTGAAGGAAGGGTTCTTGCATGGTGATTGTATGACCGTAACAGGGAAAACCATTGCAGAAAACTTGGCAGAATTACCTGATTTAACCGAAGGACAGGATATTATTCACAATTTGAAAAGCCCATTGAAGTCTTCTGGACACCTGCAAATCCTATACGGAAATTTGGCAGAAGGGGGTTCGGTGGCGAAAATCACTGGCAAGGAAGGAGAGAAATTTGAAGGTACTGCAAAAGTATATGATTGCGAGGAGGATGCCATTGAAGGAATTCAGTCGGGCGAGGTAGAAAAAGGAAATGTGATTGTGATTCGCCTTGAAGGGCCCAAAGGTTCTCCAGGTATGCCTGAAATGTTGAAGCCAACGGCAGCCATTATGGGTGCAGGACTCGGAAAAGAGGTTGCATTGATTACAGACGGACGTTTTTCGGGAGGAACACATGGTTTTGTGGTCGGACACATTACCCCAGAAGCACATATTGGAGGACTGTTGGGGCTGCTAAAAGATGGTGACAAAATCACGATTGATGCAGTGAATAATGTTATTGAAGCACATCTTTCGGAGGAAGAAATTGCAGCGAGAAAAGCCAATTGGCAACAACCTGAACCAAATGTAAAACACGGAGTTTTATACAAATATTACAAACTTGTTTCCTCTGCATCGGAAGGATGCGTTACCGATGGGTAGAAAACTCAAATACAAATTCAAAGTACAAATGCAAAATTTGGAAATGAAAAACATGTAGAGACGTTTCAGTAAAACGTCTCTACAAATACATAAAAAACACAAACACATAAATTATAAAAGGTATGAAGCAAACAACTAAAAGAGGTGGTAAAAAACCAGCTGCTTCAAAGAAAAAAGCAGTAGATATGAAACCTCAAAAAAAAGAGAAAAGAACAGTAACAGGGGCGGAAGCTCTGATTCTATGCTTGATTGAAGAAGGGGTAGATGTCATGTTTGGCTACCCTGGTGGCGCTATCATGCCTGTTTATGATGCCCTTTACGATTATCAAGATAAAATCCAACATATTTTGGTACGGCATGAGCAAGGTGCTTCACATGCTGCCGAAGGTTATGCACGTATCAAACACAAGCCAGGCGTATGTTTGGTGACTTCTGGACCAGGTGCGACCAACTTGGTGACAGGTTTGGCAGATGCGCTAATGGATTCTACACCATTGGTTTGCATTAGCGGTCAAGTGCCCAAAAGTTTGTTGGGGACGGATGCTTTTCAAGAGACAGATGTGGTGGGTGTGACCATGCCTGTGACCAAATGGAGTTACCAAATCACCGATGCTGCCGAGATTCCAGAAGTGATGGCAAAGGCTTTTTACATCGCCAATACAGGTCGTCCAGGCCCCGTAATGATTGACTTCACAAAGAATGCACAGTTTGGCACACTAGAATTTGAATACAACAAAGCTCCAAAAATCAAGACCTATTGGCCCAAGCCAAAGGCAAAACCTGCACATTTGGAAGCGGCTGCAAAACTCATCAATGAGTGCAAACGCCCTTATTTGTTGGCAGGTCAAGGCGTGTTGATTTCTGGCGCACAAAAAGAATTGAAGGACTTTATCGAACAAGCTGGGATTCCAACCGCTTGCACCCTTCAAGGACTGTCTTGTTTGGATACAGACCACCCATTGAATGTGGGGATGCCTGGTATGCACGGCAATTATGGACCGAATTTGTTGAGTGCTGAATGTGATGTTTTGATTGCGATAGGAATGCGTTTTGATGATAGAATCACGGGCGATGTCACCCGTTTTGCAAAACAAGCAAAGGTGATTCACATCGAAATCGACCCTTCCGAAATTGACAAAAATGTAAAAACAACCGTTGCTATCAATGCGGATGCAAAAGAAGCATTGCAGAAACTGACTCCTTTGCTCAACAAAAGAGAACACCCTGAGTGGTTGGCAAAATACCATGAATGTGACAAGATTGAATACGAAAAAGTAATCAAAGATTGTTTGTATCCGACTGAAGGAGGCATTAGAATGGGCGAAGTCATCAACTTGATTTCTGAAAAAACGAAAGGAGAAGCCATTATTGTCCCTGATGTTGGTCAGCACCAAATGGCGACTGCCCGCTACTACAAATACACCAAAACCGATGGCTGGGCTACTTCAGGTGGTTTGGGCACAATGGGTTATGCACTGCCTGCTGCTTTGGGCTGCAAATTTGCGGATGTAGATAGAGAAGTCGTGGCAGTTATTGGAGATGGTTGTTTTCAAATGACCATTCAAGAATTGGGAACAATCCGCCAATCGGGTTTGCCCGTCAAAATTGTGATTCTCAACAATGGTTATTTAGGAATGGTGCGTCAATGGCAGCAATTGTTTTTTGACAGACGTTACTCATTTGTAGAGCTTCAAAACCCTGACTTTATTGCGATTACCAAAGGTTTTGGTATTGAAGCCAAGCAGGTATCCGAAAGAGAAAACCTATCAGATGCACTTCAAGAAATGTTGGACAGCAAGGATTCTTTCTTGTTGGAGGTGATTGTAGAAAAAGAGGAAAATGTATTTCCAATGGTGCCTTCTGGCAAGGCAGTACATGAAGTGATTTTGGAGAAGCCTGCTTAGTTGGTTGGTGATTAGTGGATTGGTAACTGGTGATTAGTAGTAAGATAAGTAGGAAGACAGAAAAGGGATGTGAGACTTCAAATCCTTAGAGTCAAAACATTAACAATCTTATTGATTGAAGCTAATTTTGTCCTACTATTTATCTTACTATAAAAAAACCAATAAATGAGTCTTAGAAACCAGTTACGAGTCACCAATCACCATTCACGAATTACCAATCACCAAAAAAAATAAAAAAATGAAAAAAAATAATTATACCATAACCGCCTATACAGAAAACTCCGTCGGTTTATTGAGTCGAATCACTGCAATTTTTACCCGTCGCCACATCAATATTAAAAGCCTCAATGTTTCGGAAACGGAGAAAAAAGGCATTTCTCGGTTTACCATTGTGGTTTGTGAGACAGAAGATATGGTGAACAAGGTGACCAAGCAAATTCGCAAAATTGTTGAGGCAATGCGGGTCGATTTTCACACCGAAAATATGCTTATTTCTACACAGTTGGGACTCTTCAAAATCGAAATGAAGGAAGAACAATACGCCAACAATGTTCGGCTCGTTGCGGAAAAGAACAATGCCAAGGAATTGGCTCGTTCGGGCAATATGGTGGTTTTTCAAAAAGTCTCAAATCGAGAAGGATTAGAAGCTTTTTTTGCAGAACTTCGTAAATTTGGGGAAGTAGAATATGCCCGTTCTGGGCGAGTTGCCTTGTCCATGCGAAGTATTGTATTGAAGAAAATCCTAACAGAATTGCCTACCATCAACAATTACGAAGCCGAATATACAATGGACCATCATGGGAAATTGGAAGATTTGGAGGTAAAATTGAATGGCAATCTGAACTAGTGATTGGTTTATTGGTGACTGGTAAATGGTACTCCAATTGTATCTCTCTAATCCACCAGTCACCAATAACCAATTACAAATCACCAATAAACCAATCACCAACATGATGACCATACGAGATTTCCAATTGCCAGATGCACAAGCTGTTGCAGAAATTTACAACCAGCACACCATGTCTTATACCGCTACAATGGACGCAGTAATTAGAACTACTGAAGACATCGAAGGCTGGTACCATAAGTTTGGCGAACGTGAACTAATGAAAGTTGGAGAAGTAGATGGAGAAATCGTTGGTTGGGGTGTTATCAAAAAATACAGCGACCGAGTGGGCTATAGAACGTCTTGTGAAACGGCTGTTTACTTCAAAAACAGTGCAACGGGCAAAGGCTATGGCACACAGATGAAAAAAGTGCTCATTGAAGTCTGCAAAGAATTGAAATACCGTCATTTGGTTGCCAAGATTTGGGCTGCAAATACAGCGAGTATTGAATACAATCGAAAACAAGGCTACGAAATAGTCGGCACACAAAAAGAGGTGGGATACCTCAACGGAAAATGGATAGATGTAACCATTATGCAGTTGGTATTGAGAGATGTACCACCTGTAGATGATAAATTTTGAAGCACAACCATTCAAAAATAAAGAATTCAATAATAACAACAATTTAGCAATTCAACAATAATAACAATTTTCAAAAAATGGCTAAAATTAACTTTGGTGGAACGGTAGAAAACGTTGTCACCCGTGAAGAATTTCCTTTAGAGAAAGCACGAACAGTGCTAAAAGATGAAGTAATTGCAATCATTGGTTATGGCGTTCAAGGGCCTGCACAGGCATTGAACCTTCGTGACAATGGCTTCAATGTCATCGTTGGACAGCGAAAAGGTTCTAAAACTTGGGACAAGGCTGTAGCTGATGGCTGGGTAGAAGGAGAAACTTTGTTTGAAATCGAAGAGGCTTGCCGTCAAGGTACAGTGATTCAAAGTTTGTTGTCAGACGCAGGGCAAATTGCAGTATGGCCAAGAATGAAGCCACACTTGACTCCTGGCAAAGCTTTGTATTTTTCTCATGGTTTTGCGATTACCTACAAAGACCAAACAGGTGTTGAAGCTCCTGAAGGTGTAGATGTTATCTTGGTCGCTCCAAAAGGTTCTGGCACAAGTGTACGCCGTTTGTTTGTGGCAGGCGAAGGTATCAATTCTAGCTTTGCGATTCACCAAGACGCTACTGGCAATGCTTATGAAAGAGTAGTTGCTTTGGGTATTGGTGTTGGTTCAGGTTACTTATTCGAGACGACTTTCAAAAAAGAAGTAACGAGTGATTTGGTAGGCGAAAGAGGCGTTTTGATGGGTGCTGTTGCAGGTATCATGGAAGCACAATACAACGAGCTTCGCAAAAACGGACACTCTCCAAGTGAGGCTTTCAACGAAACAGTGGAGGAATTGACCCAAAGTTTGATTCGTTTGGTAGGTGAAAATGGCATGGATTGGATGTATGCCAACTGCTCTACTACGGCTCAACGTGGTGCTTTGGACTGGAAAAACAAATTCCGTGATGCGACTGCTCCTGTTTTCAAGGACTTGTATGACAGCGTAGCTTCTGGTAATGAGGCAAAAATCACTATTGAAGCAAACAGTAAAGCGGATTACCGTGAAAAATTGCAGGTGGAATTGGATGAAATTCATGACTCTGAAATGTGGACTGCTGGTCGTGCGGTTCGTGCTTTGCGTCCTGAAAGACATGAAGAAACTGTAGCGTAAAATAGATACTTCTGATATGAAAGCCCCAATAGTTTGAGAAACTGTTGGGGCTTTTTCTTTTGAACCAATCAACATGGATATAATTTTGTATTTCTGTTTTCATATCTTGCATTCCAGTCATAAATCCACTTTTTAGGAAAACCAAATTCCTTTGAATTCAAGCAAAATAACATGGAAAAAGAAATACCTAAAATACACTTCAATAAAAATCAAAGTCTTGGTATTGAGGTAATGAATTTCGCTCAACTCAGAAACAAGTTGCTGGTTCAATCCAAAGATCACGATCCATTTTCTCCACATAGGCTTAAATTCTTTTTGGTGTTGGTTATAACTAAGAATACCTACTCACATTTTGTTGATTTTAAATCTTATAAATTATTGAAGGGAAGTGCACTTTTCGTTGCTAAAAACCAAGTGCATCATTTCACCAAAGAATTGCTGACTGCGGATGGATTTTGTATTGTTTTTGATAGCTTATTTGTTGGTAAAGACTATTTCTTATCTGGCAATCTCAAGTTTAACAAGTTATACAATTACCATATTGAAACTCCCGTCATTCACCAGAAACAAATGGGGGAAGACAGTTTAATAGGAGTAGCATGGAAGCTGTACAGTGAATATATTTTCCCCAATAGCTTTGCTAAATCTGAAATTTTGTGCGCTTTACTTAACGTTTTATTACTGAAAGCAGAAAGAACAAAAGAACTGCAAGCTGCAAACAATATTCCAATCCAAAAATTAGAAATCTTCAATAAGTTTAAAGACTTGCTTGAGAGCAACTATACAGCAACAAGAAGTTCAAAATTTTATGCACAAAAATTATTTATTTCTTATAAGTTACTCAATGAAATAGTCAAAAAATTGACTGGAAAAACGGTCAAAGCGTTTATTGATGATTTTGTGGCTATAGAAATCAAGCGTTATTTGGTAGCGACTTCTCTATCTATAAAAGAAATAAGCTACGAGACAGGATTTGAAGAACCGTCCAACATGGTCAAATTTTTCAAAAAAAATACACACACGACTCCCCTCCAATTCAGGCAACAAAAATAATTTTGGTTATACTTTCACCATTTTTATCATCATTTTGATAACGGTAACACTGCAGAATTACCTCAATTTTGCAGTATTATTAAATCAAAATATGTTTCTATGAAATTTTCAAAATTATCTTTTTTACTATTAGGACTTTTGTTCTCGACAGTTACTTTCACTTCTTGTGATGACGACGATGATACCCCAACTACTCCTATCACCTTGGGTTCAAGTGTAGTCGTAACCAATACATTTCAATCAACTGCATTTACCAGCGGAGCTGAGGAAGCTATTGAGGCTTTATTCCAAGCACCCGCAGGCTCATTAGCTGCAACGGCTAACATTGGTGCGGCGATTGAATTTCCTGCCTATCTGTTAAATCTATACAATATTGACATTGATGAAAACAGTATCTCCTTCGAGGTAGTGGCTCAAGCCGATGACCCGACTTATGGAGATTTATTTAGAGTATTGGAGTCTGCTACTTTTGACAGGTATTACTTGACTTTCAATGAAGCACAAAATGTAAATGGATTTTCTTCAAGCAATTCTTCTGTGAATCTTAGAATTGACTCTGATAAAGTTTTGGTTGTTGAAATCGGTGAAGACTACGACTTCAAACCTGGTCAAAGTTTTACAATCACCTTAAATTAAGCCAAACAAGATGAGAGTTATATTTAATTCAATTTGTTTTTTAACAATGCTTTTGTGCATTGTCAGTTGTGAAACGAATAAAAATACTAAGACAACCATGGGTGAAAAAACGATAATGGAAGTCACTACTTTCAACATCAATTCTGATGCAAATCCAATGGCTTTTGCCAAACGGGATGCACAAGTAGAAAGTGACTTCACGAGCAAACAGTCTGGATTCATCAAACGTCAAAGCGCTGTGGATGAAAAAGGCAGCTATGTGGTGATTGTTTATTGGGAAAATCTGAAAGATGCGGATGCTTCAATGAGCAAGTTCATGGGAGATAAATCGGTTGCAGACTATGCCCAAATGATTGATGCTCCGACTATGAAAATGTCGAGGTATGCTATAGGTAAGTCTTTCAATGCCAACAGTAGTGATTTTGTTGAAGTAATGTCATTCGATACCAAATCAGGAATTGATATGAGGAAATTTGACAAGATTAACCAAAAAGTAGAAACGGGTTTCACCTCCAATCAAGATGGTTTTTTACAACGTATTACGGGAGTTGATGAACAAGGAAAACAAGTTGTTGCTGTCTATTGGGACAACAAAACCAATTCCGATGCTGCCTTACAGCCATTCATGGAAAATCCCATTTCCAAAAAGTTCATGGGGATGATGAATGAATCTTCTATCCAAATGGGAAGATATCAAACCCTTACTGCACTAATAAAATAGTACAATGAAATTGTCAAAATAAAATAATTTGACAACTTAGTAATAAGAAAAAAATAACTTGAACATCTTAATTCCCCTTTTGAAAGGGGTTGGGGTATGTTAGCTAAAAAATCGTTCAGGTTATTTTTTTACCGTTACTTACTTCAATTAATACATTGATTCGTAATAATTTGAAGTCTCACACCTTATTTATCTACTCCTTTTTTTTGGTTCTCTGACAGATTTGATGAAGGAAGGCGACATAAATGTCTCTTTCTTCTTGATGGCTTAAAAGATTATAAAATAACTTATTGAAGTAATGAGAATAGGAAACCTCTGTGCTATAAGTACCTATTCCCAAGTACAAGCAATCACTCAAATTGTCAAAGAACCATTTTTTTTAACTATAAAAATTTATTCTGATGAAAAAACTTACCCTACTTTTTATGGGGATGCTATTTTCTATTGCCAATTTATATGCCCAAACAAATATAGTAGCTGAGGTTACTTTGTTTAACTTAAATTCAGGTGTGGATGCAACTGCTTTTCAAACTCGTGATGCTGAGATAGAAAAAGATTTTACGAGTTTACAGCCTGGATTCTTAAAAAGATCAAGTGCTGTGAATGCTGACGGTCAATATGCGGTTCTTGTTTTCTGGGAAACATTGGCGGATGCAGATGCTTCAATTGCTGCTTTTCAAATAGATCCAACAGTTGCTGATTATTTTGGGATGATAGATGGAAACACTTTCAGCGTCGAAAGATATACTACATTGCAGCGACCAGACATAGACTTTGCATTGGCTTCAGATAATGTCATTGAAGTGACGACCTTCAAGATAAATGACAATCTGGATTCCTCCAATTTTGAAGCTCGTGATGCCGAGATAGAAGCAGATTTTACCAGTTTACAACCAGGCTTTATAAGACGAGCAAGTAGCGTCAATGCTGATGGCGAATATGCAATAATCGTTTTCTGGGAAACATTAGCAGATGCAGATGCTTCAATTGCTGCTTTCCAAATAGATCCAAGCGTTGCTGATTATTTTGGGATGATAGATGGAAACACATTTGCTGTGAATCGTTACAGCTATTTTAATAACAGCTCCAACTTGATTGTACCAGATAAATTGTCTGTGACTGCTGATGTTTTTTTTCCTGAAGATATTGTAATCGCAAACAATGCCGTTTATGTCAGTGGTTTGGGCGATGGATCAATACGATCATTTGACTTGACTCAAGACAACCCTATGGGTGAAACATTTGCAGCAGCCGAAGCGGGTTACGGTCAAGCATGGGGATTAAAAAGTGATGGCACGGTACTTTTGAGCCTTCTCAACAATGCCGATTTTATGGGAGGCGATTCTGGTCCTGCCAAATTGGTGGAATACGATATGGCAAGTGGAACGAAAACAAGAGAATGGGATTTACCTGCTGGCACAATAGGACATACGGTCTCCATTGTAGAAGGAAAATATTATGTAACAGATTTTGGGAGTCCTCGAATCATGGAGGTGGATCCAAGTACAGGTACAGTAAATGAAAGTTGGTTTACCAGTCCTGATTGGGATCCGACTATCAGTGGTATTGGCGGAACGATATATGACAATGAGGGCGGCTTTTATGTTTCGCAAGGAAACAAACTGTGGTATTTGCCAATCAGCGGTGGCACAGCAGGTACTTTGCAAGAAGTAGCTGTTGCTGGACTTGATGCTGTTGATGCGGATGGAATTTCTTGGGACGATGAAAATAATACCTTGTACTATGCCACAAATGATGCGGGCGACCCAGCCGATGCAGGTACGGTTTACAAACTCGTCTTTTCTAATTCCACAACTGCTACAGGAAGTGTGGTAACTACTGGATTAGATGATTCATCGGGTTTGTGGTATTATGAAAATGATGGGAACGAGTATGTATTTGTATTGGAATCTCAATTTGGAGTTCTATTCGGATTAGATACTTACAATCCTCCCTTCAATATTGAAGTCATAGAAGTGAATACAGAATTGACCAATGAAGAAAAAGCGATAGCTCTCAATGAAGGTTTGGTAACAGGAGATGCTTCAGTACTTGCTTATGTGAGTGATGAGCAGTATATCCAACATAATTTATCGATTCCATCTGGAAAAGAAGCGATTGCAGCTTTCTATACAGGAGCAAATATTGGAGTAACGGTGGATATTCACAGGTCATTTGAAATTGGTGATTTTGTGGTGATGCAAACTACTTTCGGTGGTGCGTGGGGAGCTATTTCTGGTTCAAATAGTGACCAAGTGGTATTTGATGTGTGGCGATTTGAAAATGGATTAGCTGTAGAACATTGGGATAATATGGGAAATGTGGCGGATGACATGGACGGTACTTCTCAAACAGACGGTGCTGTAACACCTGCTACTGACTTAGGAAGTACGGATGCAAATCAGACGTTATTGGAGGAAATGGCACAGACGCTTTTCGTTGATGGCGACTGGACCAATATTCGAGATTATTTTGACTTGGATAATTACATTCAGCACAGTGTAGGCGCAGGAGCAGATGGAGCATTTCTGGCAACTTTAGAAGGACAAACAGGATTGCCCTTTTATGAGGATGTGAAGTTTATCCATACGCTTGGCAACTTTGGATTGGTAATGTCCCAAGGTCCTGATATTACGGGTCAAGACCCAGATGGCGTCTATGCTTACTACGATTTGTTCCGTATGGAAAATGGTAAAATTGTGGAGCATTGGGATGTGATTCAGTTGATTCCACCTGTTGAAGAATGGGCAAATCCAAATGGTAAATGGGGCGATGATGCCGTATCAATTGAAAATATATTGGCACAAAACTCTGCAATCAGTGTAATGCCCAATCCATTTAGGAACACTACAAGTTTTGAAATTGAATTGGCTAAAGAAGGAGAATTCCTGTTTCAGGTATTTGATGTCAGCGGAAGACAAGTGAGTAGTCAGTCTTTGAAGTTGAATGAAGGTAACAACAAGTTTACTTTTGATGGCAGTCATTTAAACAATGGAATGTATAACTACCGATTGAGTAACTATCAAGGATTTGTAAGCGGTAAAATGATTGTATTGGATTGATGAAATGATAATCAATTCAGTACATTCTCAAGAAAGGGCAATGGGATTGCCGCTGCCCTTTCTTTCTTACGTTGTTTGATAATTTCACACAAACATATTTAATATTTTTTTCTAAAACAAAATTCAAAAACCATGACAAACAATTCAACTACAACTCCAAAGTGGATTACGATATATCTTTGGATAACAGCATTTATCACTTTGGGTGCAAGTCTTGCAGGTTATTTCAAACCAGATGCCTTGTTGGGAACTTGGGAGGCAATTTCTGCTGCAGGAGCCCTTTCTTTGGCAGGTCCATTGGGCTTATTTGTTTCGAGAAACATGGCTACGGCAATCGTAACTATTTTTGCATTGGTAAAGAACAATACCTCAATGATTCAAATTGTTTTACTGCTTAGAATAGTAAGTGACGGCTTAGATTTAGTAAATAATTTGATTGCAGGAAACATGCCCGTTGCTATCATGGGTGGGGCGATGTGCTTGATAGAAATATTTGCTTTTACAAAACTGAATAAGTAATACCACAGAAAATTCAGTTCAAAAATTGAATTGATTAATACCGAGATGGAAACATCTTAAGAGGGTAGCTAACGGAAGTTTTAAAAACT
>JBGCDY010001136.1:0-5807 GCA_045105835.1 Chitinophagales bacterium | reverse complement strand
CCCCCTACAAAAAGTATAACCAAACCTATCCATCAAACCACCTGCTGCCCCTGCATATTCAAATTGTTTCTTGTTGTGGAAAGCCTTCACTTTCGGCTGACAAGCTGCAATCGTTTTGTTGGATTCCATGAGGTCAATGATGGGTTGAATCCAATTGGGAGTCACTTCAACATCTGAATTGAGCAAGACATAATAATCAGCCTCTACCTTTTTCAATGCTTCATTATAACCTCCTGCAAAGCCATAATTTTCAGCATTTTGAATAATTTTGATTGAAGGAAAGCTTTGCTGTATGAAAGGCACCGAATCATCTGTTGAAGCATTGTCTGCTACATAAATATCGAGGTTTTTGTAAATGGAGGCGGTGACACTTGGGAGGAATTGTTGAAGAAAATGAATGCCATTCCAATTGAGGATGACAACTGCGACTTTGGGATTTGAGGAAGATGTTGGAGACACTTATGTTTGTTTTTTAGGGGTGCAATTTAGGCAGAAAGAGGTACGATTAGAGGCGAATTTCAACTTACGACTTGCATCACCCAATCCTTGACATTGCATTCTTGGCTGTCAAAACTGATTCCTACCAAGATGATTTGTTTTGAAGTATTTTTGAAGGCATCTGCATACTTTTGTTCTTTGATTTGGTCAATCGCCTTTTGAGGTTTGGCATCCAATTTGAATTCCATAATGTAAATGTAATCGTCCACTTCAATTTTAGCATCAATTCTCCCTTGATGTTTGCTCATTTCTGCTTCAATTTGCAGGCCTAAAAATTTGATGAGTAGATAAATGATGCTGTGAAAGTACCCTTCCCAAGCCTTAAACAATTTGGCTTCATCTTCAGCTGTTGGCTTTTTTTTGTTGTGTTTGGGGTGCAATTGGTAAGCAATGTCAGAAAAAATAATTTTGAGTTGTTTGATGAAGTTTTCTAAATTGTTTTCAAACAAGGCATCCTGAATGTATAGAAGTGCCTGGTCTACAATGGAAGTGACTTGATGACTTTGAAACTCCATTAAGCTCTTCAAAAAAGATTCCTCCACTTCTTGGTTCGGATAACCTAAGGTATAAGTCCCCCTTCCCTTTCTAAATGTTTTCTGTTTTACTGTCAAATAACCTGTTTGAAAAAGCAAGTGATTGATGTCCATGTTTTTGATGGTGAACTTATCAAAGGAATGGGCACTTAATTTGATTTTCTCTATGTGTTCGAGGGTCACTTTCTGTTTTTTGATAAACTTCAACAAAAGTGTAGGTGTCCCTGATGCAAACCAAAAATTGAAAAATTCTCCTTTTTTGAAGAAATTGAGAAGAGAGAAAGGGTTGTAAACAAAGGTTTTGCCATCCCAAGAATAGCCATTGTACCATCGCTTCAATTCTTTCAAGAGCGACTTATCAGTCATCCTCAAATTAGAGGCAGTTTGTTGAATAAAAGGCTCAAAATAGGTCTCTAATTCCATTTGGGTTATCCCACAAATATCAACTGTTGAAGGGTCTAATGTGAGGTCATCTAAGTTATTTAATTCAGAAAAAATAGAGGTCTTAGAAAATTTGGAAACTCCTGTAATGAATAAAAAGTGAATTTTAGATTCAATGACTTCTCCCTTCAATATTCCATAAATATTTCTCAATATATCTTGGTTCTTTTCAGCTTGTTTTTCGTTGTCGATATAATCTATAATGGGTTTGTCATATTCGTCAATCAAGACAACTACTTTTTCATTAACCGACAATAAATCAATTAATTCTGAAAATTTCCCTTTTGCATACTTTGACTTCAATTCTACTCCATGTTCATCCAATGCCATTGTATCCAGATATCTACAAAGCCCTTCTTCCAAGCCACTATTTTTGTAGTCAACTCCTACAAAACTCAGTTGTATGACAGGTCGTGATTTCCAATCTATTTTATCATAAATCCACAAACCCTTGAATAACTCCTTATTTCCCAAGAAAATATGTTTCATTACAGAAACCAGCAAAGACTTCCCAAAACGTCGAGGGCGAGAGAAAAAATTAGGCACACTCCCCATAATGATGTTGTAAACCTGTTCAGTTTTGTCAACATATAGGCGGTTTCCTTCCACTATGGCTCGAAAATCGGATTGTCCTATGGGTAATTTCTGCATCATGCTTCGAAGATACAAAAATGCGTCCAATCAAAAAACTGCTTATTCCCACTTTTCGTTTACACTTTTGATTTCATTTTCGTTTTTTAAAGATTCTTTCTTTACTTTGTACTTATGCAGCAAATAGAATTTAGCAAAGAATTTGAACAGGCTTTTGACCTGATGGAAAAGACCGATGAACACGTTTTTTTGACGGGTCGTGCAGGGACGGGTAAATCTACGTTGTTGCAATATTTTCGGCAAAAAACGAAGAAAAAAGTCGTGGCTTTGGCTCCTACAGGAGTGGCTGCCATCAATGTAAAGGGGCAAACAATTCACTCTTTTTTTGGCTTTCCGCCTCACCCGATTAGTTCCGACCACATTCGCAAGCGCAAAGATAGGAAGCTGTTTGAGGAATTGGATACGATTATCATTGATGAAATTTCGATGGTGCGGGCAGATATGTTGGATGCCATCAACTACTTTATGCGAATCAATGGCAAATACCGCAGCCGTCCTTTTGGTGGAGCGCAGATGATTTTTATTGGAGATTTGTTTCAGTTGCCGCCTGTGGTGTCTAATGATGTGGAGAAGCGTTTGTTTGAATTTATGTACGAAACGCCTTTCTTTTACAGCTCGCAGGTATTGTACAATGTGGATGTGAAGTACATCGAATTGAAGAAAGTGTATCGGCAAAAGGATGGGCATTTTTTGGGCTTACTCGACCAGATTCGCACCAAAAACCTCGATTATTTCACCCTCCGAAATCTCAATGAGCGTTACAAACCCTATTTCACTCCCCCAAAAGATGGCAAGTTCATTACTCTTACGGCTACGAATGCCATTGCGAGCCGTATCAATGAGGTAGAATTGGAGAAATTACCCGACAAAAAAATCGTGTTTCAAGGTTCTATTGAAGGAAAATTTGAGAATCGGAGACTTCCGAATGATGTGGTATTGAGCTTCAAAAAGGATGCTCAGGTGATGTTTTTACGCAATGACCCGTATCACCGCTGGGTGAATGGTACGATTGGTACGATTCAATATTTGGATGGTGACACGATTAGTGTGAAGGTAGAAACGGAAAAGGGAGATATTGTACATACAGTCAAAAAGGAAAAGTGGGAACTGTTGAAGTATGTCTATAATGAGGAGAAAAAAGCCATTGATACGGAGGTATTGGGGAGTTTTGAACAGTATCCTTTGAAGTTGGCGTGGGCGATTACGATTCACAAGAGTCAAGGCAAAACTTTTGATCATGTATTTATTGACATGGGCAGAAGGGGAGCTTTTGCGCCTGGTCAGGTGTATGTGGCTTTGAGTCGGTGTACTACTTTGGAGGGAATTGTGTTGAAGAAGCCTCTTAAATACAACGACATTATTGTGGATCAACGGGTTCTGGCTTTTGCAGCAGAGGCGGGGATTTATCGGTAAAAAAGGTCAAAAGTCAAAACTGCACTGGATTGTAAAGGTTGAAAATTGAAGCCTTGCTACAAAAACACAAGACTTCAATTCTTAGAAATTAATTTTAGACTATGTAGTCTGTCAACTTCATCTTATTGGATGGATATTTAACTTAAATCCTCCTATCCATTCAGAAGATACTTAACAGCATGACATATAGGTCTTGTCATAAGATTGTTCGACAATATCATCTTGTATTATAAGCTTCGGAAGTTTTGAAACTTCCGAAGCCTAAATTCTTTCTTTAGAAATTCACATCTATTTCTCGTTTGTAATCCACTGGAATGTCAAAATCTACATCCATCACCCGAACGGTGACAGAGCCTTTGTACTGAACTTCTAATTTTTTCTTGGTCAATACGGTAAGGGCAGTTCCGAGGATTCCACCTTTGCCCAGTTTTTTGAGCGGAAATTGAGTAGATAGCGGGACTGCAAAATCACTCATGGCAGGAATGGTGACGGATTCTACTGTTTGGACAGCTCTACCTACTTCTACTCCCTCAACACTTAGGAGAACATCTGCCCCAACTAAATTTACACTTGCCAGATTGGGATTGTTCAATACTACATCGGCTTCTAAGGTGAGCATTTTTTTGGAGTAATCCGTGACCCTAACATTGGTCATGTTCTTGAATACGATGTCTTTGGGGCCTTCACAAGCGGTGAAAAGGATAAATGAAAGTAATAGAAGACTGAATATGTTTTTCATGGTACTATTTTGGTTGATGATTGAATATGTTTGTAGGTAATGGAAGGAGAAGCGGGTGAATTGAAGTCCAAAGATAGAGAATCAACTAATATTAAAAACGGAAATTAAAATCAAATTTTAGATTCAATTGATTTTTAGTTTTTTGTACTTTTGTCGCCATTTCAAATCATAGTTTTCTGACGAGTCTCGTGGAGAATTTAAAGACTACGGTAGTCTGGTTTCATAAAAGAATAATTATTAGCAAAGCAGCCCTCTAATTTTCAAACGGATAGACTACCGTAGTCTCATTTCACAATTTTAGTCAAAGAACTCAAATTGTTAAAAAATAATCATGCAAAAAGGAAAATTTATTGTGTTTGAGGGCATTGATGGCTCGGGAAAAAGTACGCAGGTGAAGTTATTGACTGAGAGGATGAAGGCGGAAGGTAAGCCTGTTTACCAGACTTTTGAGCCGACCAATAGCCCTATTGGTTCTCTGGTGCGCAATATTTTGTATGGACGTATTCAGGCGGATGAAAAAACGATGGCGGCTTTGTATTTAGCTGATAGGTTGGATCACATTCAGAACGATACGAATGGGATGTTGAAGCAGATTGAAGCAGGGAAACATGTTATTGGAGATAGGTATTATTTCTCTTCTTATGCCTATCATGTGCCACATGTTTCTTTGGATTGGGTGATTGATGCCAATAGTATTTGTGCAGAATTGTTGCGCCCTGATTTGATTATTTTTATTGACATTAGTACAGAGATTAGCCTCGAACGTTTGACCAAAGGCAGGGCAAGTTTGGATAAATATGAGAATTTCGAACGAATTTCAACAGTCAGGAAAAATTATTTTGCAGCCATGAAACGATTTGAAGGAATAGAGAATATAGTGATTATTAATGGCAATCAAAGTATGGAGTCAGTAACAAAAGACATTTGGGATTTGGTTTCCGCTATTTTGTAGGTAAACCCTTGTGTTTCTTGGCATGGTTATAGCGTATTTTTAACTTTACAATCTGGTTCATTTATAAATACAAACCCTTAACAAAATGAAAGCCAAATCTTTACAAGCTTATTCAATTCCTGAGATAACAGATAAACTAGACAAAGTACTTGAATCTGGTTTCAAACCTACGCTCGCTTTTATTTTCTCTTCTATCGCACACGATATTTCAACATTGAGCAATGTTTTTACCCAACACAACATTGACATTGCAGGGGGAACAACTTGTGGTGAATTTGCAGATGATGAAATCTTTGAAAAAAGTATTGTTGTCATGCTAACTGATATGAATAGAGATCATTACCGTATTCACTTCGATGAAATCAGTGAATATTCAGGTTCTTTTGAAACTGGAAAAATATTAGCAAAATATTCTAAAGAGCAATTTTCTAATCCTGCGTATATCTCTATGTTTAGTATCTCCATAGATGGAGAATTATTGGTAGATGGGATTCATGAGGTTTTACAAGAGGATTTTAGTATATTTGGAGGCATGTCAGGTGATGATGCGACAATGGTTGCTACCTACGCTTTCACAAAC
>JBGCDY010001135.1:0-7865 GCA_045105835.1 Chitinophagales bacterium | reverse complement strand
CTACACATATTGGCAAGAAAGAGTTGTATGTGACTTCTGGGCATTATGCCAAATATGGGAAGGATTCTTTTGAGCCTATCAATACGCCAAGAGAAGGGGAGGAGTACCTATTGAAACCGATGAACTGTCCACATCACTGTGAAATTTACAAGATTGGACAACTGTCTTATCGTGATTTGCCACTTCGATTGGCAGAGTTTGGCACGGTTTATCGTTATGAACAAACGGGTGAACTAAACGGTCTTTTGCGTGTTCGTGGATTTACGCAAGATGATGCACATATTTTTTGTACAGCTGACCAATTGAAGAAAGAATTTCAGGATGTAATCGACTTGGTAACATTGGTCTTTTCTAAATTGGGCTTTTCTGAGTTTACAGCTCAAATTTCGCTTCGTCACCAAACAGACCGTTCTAAATACATTGGTTCGGAAGAAAACTGGGAAAAAGCGGAGCAAGCTATTATTGAAGCTGCAACTGAGAAAGGTTTGAATACGGTTATTGAGTATGATGAAGCTGCATTTTATGGCCCCAAATTGGACTTCATGGTGAAGGATGCTTTAGGGCGTTCTTGGCAGTTGGGAACGATACAGGTAGATTACAATTTACCTGAACGTTTTGAATTGGAGTATGTTGGAGCAGACAATCAAAAGCACCGCCCTGTGATGATTCACCGTGCGCCTTTCGGCTCTTTTGAGCGATTTATTGCTGTTTTGATTGAGAACAGTGCAGGGAATTTTCCATTTTGGTTGGCTCCACAGCAAGTAGCCATTTTGCCGATTAGCGACAAATTTTTGGAATATGCTGAAAGTGTGTTGGCTCAATTGAAAGCAAACGGAATTCGTGCAGAATTGGATTATCGTGTTGAATCTATCAAACGAAAAATTCGTGATGCTTCAATGCAAAAAATTCCTTATCAATTGATTATTGGCGAACGTGAGGCAGAAAATAACACGGTAGCAGTAAGAAGACACGGAAAAGATGGTGGAGATAAAGGAGCTGTTTCTATAGCCGATTTTTTGGAGTTGTGCAGTGTCGAATTGAAGGAAGGAGAGCCAGTCAATGCCTAAATAATTGGTAATGAATGGCTGATTAATCAATGATGAGTGTTTTGTATAAAGACAAAGATGTATTTGCAAGGAATTGCAGAGCACTCATCATTTTTGTAAAACTAGATAATTTTATTTAATTTAGTAGGGCGAATAGAACTTTTAAAGCGTATATTCGTCTAATAATTGTAGGTTTATTGATTAAAGTATTTGACTTACTAAAGCCATCAGGCAAAATCAGTGAAACTATTTTAACCTAATTTTTTCATTTAAATAGTATTAATAATTGGCAAGACCTAGAAGAAGGACCAACAGGTTACCTCAAAACAAAGGACCTGAACACCGCATTAACGAAAGAATACGTGTACCTGAAGTACGTTTGGTTGGAGATAATACAGAACAAGGTATTTTCAAAACATCCGATGCCCTGAAAATGGCTTACAGACTTAATTTGGATCTCGTAGAGATTGCTGCAACTGCTCGCCCTCCTGTTTGTAGAATTATAGATTACAGTAAGTTTCTGTATGAGAAAAAACGCAAAGAAAAGGAAATCAAGGCAAAGACTCAAAAAACAGTTGTCAAAGAAATTCGATTCACTCCCAATACTGACGATCACGATTTTGAATTCAAATCAAAGCACGCTCAACGCTTTTTAGAAGAAGGATCAAAGGTGAAAGCCTATGTTCAGTTCAAAGGTAGAGCGATTGTCTTCAAAGAAAGAGGAGAGTTGCTTTTGTTGAAATTTGCAGAGCGATTGACCGAATTTGGAGCTTTGGAACAAATGCCACGTTTGGAGGGCAAAAGAATGTTTGCTTTTATTAGCCCCAAAAAAGTGGTTAAGAAAAAAGTAGAAAAAGAGCCTCGAAAACCTAAAAGAGAACCTCGAAAGCCAGTTGATAAGCCTTTCATAACAATGGCGGAAATCGAAGCTGAAAGTGCACTTGAGGCACAAAATGAGGAAAGGAATTCAAGAAGAGATGATTCTCAGCCTGTACGAGAGAAAAAAAGGTACAAGAAAAGGTACATTAAAAAAGGAGCTACAAGAAGCGATAGTAGCAGCACTAGTACTAGTAATAGCGATAAGAGCACCGATAATGGTAGTAATAGTAGCAGCGATAATACAAATCAAAGTGAAAACAGTTCCCCTCCTAAAAACGATGAAAATAGCAATGATGTGAGTTAGTTGAAATATCAAAACATATTAAATAATGTTGGGCTGATACCTATGTCACCTAACAATACCTAATCAATGTGAGTCAAATACTTTTTTATCTGATTATCAAGCCACTTTCTTTGCTTCCAATCGGAGTATTGTTGCGGATTTCCGACTTCATGTACCTAATTCTATACCATGTAGTGGGCTATCGTAAGAAAGTGGTTTTCGCCAATCTACAGAATGCTTTCCCTAACAAAAGCTTGAAGGAGATAAAGAATATAGAGAAACAGTTTTATCAACACCTTTGTGATTTGGTAGTTGAGTCTATACGTATTTTCAGTATTTCGGAGAAGGAAATCATCGAGAGATGCAAGGTCGTAAATCCAGAAGTCTTTGATGAATACTACCAGAGAGGGCAAAGTGTTTTGGTGACAGCAGGTCATTACAACAATTGGGAGATGATGGCAGTAGGTTGTAATCCCCAAATTCCACATCAAATGATGGGAATTTATAGTTCACTTTCCAATCCCTTTTTTGATAAGAAATTGAGGGAATCTCGTGCCAAATTTGGAGTTGACTTGGTAGCCAAAAAGGAAGTAAAACCTTACTTTGCGGACAATGCCTCCCGACCCACCGCCTCATTTTTCGGAACAGATCAATCCCCTTCTTCTGGTAAGAGGGCGCATTGGATGGAGTTTTTGAATCAAGATACTGCTGTATTGTTTGGTACAGAAAAATATGCCAAGGAATATGATTATCCTGTATTGTTTGGATATATCAAGAAAGTCAAAAGAGGTTATTACGAAATGGAATACGTGACAGTTGAGGATCAGCCACTTCAAACTGCAAAAGGAGAAATTACAGAAAAACATACCCGCCTACTCGAAGAAGAAATCAGGAGTTTACCCCAATATTGGCTTTGGACACACAAAAGATGGAAACGAAAACGAAGTGATCCATAATAGCCAATTAAATTGCTTATTGAAGGTTAACTAATCAACCTTCAATAAGCAATTCTCAAAAAAAATTATTCAAAAGTGAGCGTAATAAATTGTGCGACACAAGCAGGTTTTTCTACCCCTTCAATTTCGATTACAGAATCCCAAAAAGTTTTGATTCCATTGTCTCCATAATCTTCAACTTTTGCAACAGTTATGTTGGCTCGCAAGCGGCTATTGACAGCGACGTGATGAGGAAAACGAATTTTATTCAAACCGTAATTGACTCCCATTTTAGCACTCTTGATGACTGCCACACTTTCTACAAACTTGGACAAAAGTGAAACCGACATAAAACCATGTGCAATAGGGGTTTTGAAGGGAGAATGTTTATTCGCTTTTTCTACATCAATGTGAATCCATTGAAAATCCAAGGTAGCATCCGCAAAAGCATTGATCATTTCTTGGGTCACTGTTACCCATTCACTAACAGGCAACTCTTTGCCTACCATTCCTTTAAACTCCGTAAAATTTTGAAACTCCATTTGTATTGTATTTTTGAAATTGCATTGATGCACAAATTTACCTAATACTTTCACAAATTTTCGGAAATTTGATACTAAAAAGCAATGCAAAACTTTCCTTCAAAAATATTGCTATTTGGAGAATACAGTGTGGTCGTAGGCGGGAATGCCCTCGCCATACCTTTTGATGCCTATGGAGGAAACTTCCAATTTTGGGATAAAAACCTTGAAATTACTGAATCTGCAAAGTGGTCGAACCATGCATTAAAAGATTTTGTGAAGGCTATCAAAAGAATGACCAAAAAAAATGATTTGTCCTTGCAGATTGATACCAAAAATTTCAGCAAAGACTTAAAGAGAGGCTTGTTCTTTGATTCCAATATTCCGAAAGGTTATGGTTTGGGCAGTTCGGGCGCAGTAGTAGCAGGAATTGTGAGTAAGTATGGAGCGAATGTATTGCAAAAAACAGCAGTATTAGAGGTATTGCAAAGGGAATTTGCAATATTGGAGTCTCATTTTCATGGACAGAGTTCAGGTTTTGATCCCTTGGTTTGCTATTTGAATCAAGCCGTTTTGAAAACCACGGAAGGAGTTCAAACGATTGATGTGAAATTGAGGAAAGGAGGGGATAGGGTGCTTTTTTTGATGGATACTGAATTGTCGAGAGAGACTGGACCTTTGGTGAAACATTTTTTGAAATGCTTAGAGGAGCCTGCTTTTGATTTGTTTTGTAGGGAAGAATTGAAGCCTATAAACAATACTTGCATTGACGCTTTTTTGGAAGGGAATGGTGTCAAATTGGCTCAAGGAATGAGAATGCTTTCTAAACTGCAATGGAGATATTTTTCAAAAATGATTCCTCCACATTTTCAAAGACATTGGAAAATAGGTTTGGAATCAGGTATTTACACCTTGAAGCTATGTGGAGCTGGTGGCGGTGGCTGCATGATGGGTATGACCTCGACAGCAAATTGGGGGCTGGTCAAAGAAGCCTTTGGAGAAGCGTATTTGAAGGAAATTTGTAGAATTTAATTCCTTAATCTCCCCAGGCAATAAAATCATTGAAGGACGTACAGTCGTCAATCAATCTATCATAATATTCTCCAAAATTACTTTTTAATAACTGATAGTAAGGATTGTCTTTGAATTGTGGATATTCTGTATCCCAAGCGTTTTCGGCTGAAAGCGTGCGTTCAAGAAGTTCTTGTCGGTAATCACATTTTCCTGCCATTCGATAACATAAAGCTGAGAAACTGCACTTGCTGGCTGTTTCAGCGGCTTTGATATAGAACTCCTTAGCACGTGTACATCCATAGAAATGAGCAATATCATTGTAATTATTGGTTCTCATACTTAGGCTATACTTCCAAGATTCGGTTGCCCAATACCGTACCATCATCCAAGAATTTCCATAAAAAGTCATATTGTAATAACCATTGGCAATTAATAAATTGCAGGTTGCTTCATCTGATCCACCTTCCGCTGCAATGGCTTTGAGGCTCAACATTTCAGCCACAAATTCGGGTTTTGTATACCGAACTGTATCACCTACAGTTGGTAAGTGACCACTGTAGAAATTGGCATAAAAAGGATTGGCATCCAAATAAGTGCTATAGGAGAAGGCATCACTTTTCCAATAGCTGCTGGGTATTTCTTCAAATATTGCTAAGGATTCCTTCAATTTATCTTGTCGCAAATACATTGTCCCCAATAAGTCGAGTATTTTACTCTTATCTGCTACAATTTTTTGGCTTAAAAACTGCTCATAAGGTGACTTGTCTTTTTTATCAATGATTTTCAAGAGTTTTTGGAGGTCTTCAATACTGGCAAATTCATTGAGGTAGAAAAAGTAGTCACCATAGACTTCACTAATAAATTCTTTGGTTGGTGCACGCATCAGGTAAGGTATTTGGGAGATGTACATGGCAGCTTTGGGGAAGTCCTCATTTTTTTCGTAGCGAGCCGCCAAAGCTTGCATTACTTTTTCGAAAGTGGTGTTGATGTGGTAATAATCGTTTTTATCTTTTTTCTTGGTGGGGTATTCTTTTTGAAGCCATTTGATCGATTCAAATAATTGTTTTTCTGCCTCTTCCGAAATCCCCCCATAGTCATTCGTGAATGCCATAATTCGGGTAAGGTGAATTTGGTCTTGAATAGCTTTACTGCTGTCATTGGCTATTTCGGCTTGCTCCAAATAGCTATTTGCCTGTAAGTAGTTGTCATCCATAAATGATAGGTAAGCTGCTGCTAAGTTCCAAAAAGCAAGGTCAGAAACATTGTTTTTCAGAATACTTTGTTCTACAAAGTGTAATATTTGTTCCAAATATTTTTTATCATTATTTTTGTTTTGTTCTTGGGCTTCTTCAAAGTAAATGAAATAGCTACTTGCTGATTGAAATCCTGTATAAGCAGGGGTTAGTATCCAATCTTCAATTTTGTTGATTTCACGAGTTAGTAATAAATTCAGCTCAGGCATATTAGGAACAAGCGCATACATTTTTGAAATCGCTTCAAAGGCTCTTCCTGGACTTTTGATGCCTTTCATCAACCAAAGTGCAGCTTTTTCTTCCTGGTTTTTGGCAAATTGAAGACTTGCTTCCATATTTTTCCCTTCAAAACCCAAATAGGCACGATGTCTTTTGTTAGGAGCGTTTTTGAAGCCCATAGCAAAGTTGTAATCAGCTTCTGCTTCTTTTCCGATATGATGCAATGCAGTAGCTTTATGCATCATCCCCCAATACCTTACAATGCTTTTGCTTTGAAGCGTTTCTATATACTCATCATAAAGTTTGACAGCTTGCTCATAGCTTTCAAGGTAACGAGCCAAAACAACCATTTGGTAGCCATACCGCAATTGCAGTGTGGGGTTTACATTTGGATAAGTGGCTTTTGCATGATCTATCAATTTTTGAAGAACTGGTTCTGCCGATTCATCCTCTGTCCATGCACCTCCAATCTTCAATACATCTTCTACTTCTTTGGCATAGAGCATATAATCCAATGTGGCTTTGTCTTTTTTCTCTACCAAAAATTTCACCAATGGGTAAGTATAAATATCTTTGTTTTTGACCTCTTCTATATTTGCGGAGCGTGCATCAATCGCAGAAAAATTATAGTTATATAAAAAATATTTTATATCTTCTACTTTTACTTTACCATTGAAGTAAATAGACCATTCTTCTAGGTTTTGATTAATCCCCATTTTGATAAGAGCAGGCTTACCATCATTGAGAAAGTTGGTAGTGAAATAAAATGGGCGGTATTGTTCTAAATTTGTAGTATTGGCTTCGAACATGGAATATCGAAATTCTTCACCTTCAGGAAAACTGCTACAGGTATATAATTGATTGGGGGTGAGAACAGCAATAGAAAGGGTGAGAAAAAGAAATAGGGATTTAATAACTTTTTTCATGTTCTGTAAGTAATTTAGTTTTATGGGATGGGGGTTGTGAATATCGTATTTTTTTAGGAGAATCTTGAAAACACTGAATACTTTTTTGCTTGGCTTTAGTAACTTTGAGTTCAATTATTCGGTGTGTCCTAAAAACTATGAGAGTAGTGTGCTATTAATTGAGATAGAGGAAGCTCACCAGACAGACTTGGCATTATAACCCAATTAAATTTTTAACTCAAAAAATACAATCATGTTGCAGAAAAAATCTATCTTATTCTTTTTGACAGCTGTTTTAATCATCGGCTGCAATAATAACTCTACAAGTCCTAATGAACCTTCAGGTGCAGTACAGCTTGTGGATGGGATTCAGCATTTTGGAGAAAAAATTGACGAGAGTGGAGCACTTTCTTTGGACAACCTATTATCTAAAGTTTCAACGAGTAGTGACGCAGGCTCGATGAAAGTGAAGACAACAGGAGAAGTAGAGGCTGTTTGTCAAGTGAAGGGCTGTTGGATGACCTTGAAAAAACCAGACGGGAATGTGATGCGTGTCACTTTCAAAGATTATGGCTTTTTTATGCCTACCGACATTGCAGGTAAAACGGTTGTGGTAGAAGGAGAGGCAAAAGTAGATACAACTACAGTAGAAATGCTAAGACATTATGCCGAGGACGAAGGATTAGCACAAGAAGAAATTGACAAAATCACAGAACCAGAGATAGATGTTACTTTTATTGCAGACGGTGTGATATTGAAGGATAAGTAGTTGATAATAAGAACGAAAAATAAAAGGAATATTTCAGTTTT